>NZ_DASYHS010000148.1:0-57393 GCF_035998295.1 Arenibaculum sp.
GCCGGCCTCGTCCAGGTGGACGGGTCGTCCGGATCGCATCCCGTGTCCCGCCACAAGACGGCCCGGGCCTCGTCCGCCAGCCCGCGCGGGAAGGCCCCGTCGATCCTGACGTAGCCGGCATCGATGAACTGCTGGATCTGCGCATCGTTCAGCATGAAGGCCTCTCGCTGGTCCGGGGGAGCCGCGAAGATACCGGAACCGGCCGCCCCAATCCGATTGAAAATCCCCTCTCCCATGCAACGGGAGAGGGGGGCCCGGCCAACGGCCGAGAGGGTGAGGGCTTGCGGGGTGCTGCCCCTTTTTCCGTTGCACGCGATAGGGAAAGTCCGTTCATCCCGCGGCCGGTTGACCCCGCGATGCCGCCACTCCTATGATCCTTGCCCAGCGCCGGCCGACCCGCCGGCGCCACACCGTCACGAGCCGCGGCCGCCGGATGAACGAACGGGACCGGTCCTGGACCTTCGCCGCGAAGGCGGCGCCTCCGCCTCCCGCCTGTCCGCTTCTCGACCGCCCCCGGCTCGACCTGCCGCCCGGCGTCCCGGGCGCGGTGCGGATCGCCGTCGTCTCCGGCCCGGCCGGTTCCGGCAAGACCACGGTGCTGGCCCGCTGGCACGCAGCACTGCGCGCGCGCGGCATGGACGTGGCGTGGCTGACGCTCGACCCGTCGGACGCCGATCCGGCCCGCTTCCTCCGTGCCTCATCGGCGGTGCTCGGCTTTGCGGCCGGCGACGCGGGCGGCGTCGCCGAAGGGCTGGTCCGGCGGATGGAGGTCCGGCCGCTCGCGTTGTTCGTCGACGACTGCCACCACGCCGCCTCGCCGGAACTGCGATCGATCCTCGACCTGCTCGCGCGCTACCTGCCGGCGGGCTCGCTCCTGGCGCTCGGCTCGCGGGGCGCCCCGCCGCTGCCGCTCGCGCGCCTGCGCGTCGGCGGCGGGCTGCTGGAGATCGGCTGGGACCGCCTGCGCTTCACCGACGCGGAGGCGCAAGCCTGGCTGGAGGAGGCCGTGCCCGGCCTGGCGCCCGGCACCGCGGCGCTGCTGGCCGGCCGCATCGACGGCTGGGCCGCCGGCCTCGCGCTGGCGACCCGCGCGCTCGCCGCCGGCACGCCGGCGGACGCCTTCTCCGGCGACCGGCCCGAGGTGGCGGAGTACCTGTGCGAGCAGGTCCGCCCCTGCCTGCCGGACGGGCACTGGCGCTTCCTGCTGCGCACCAGCCCGCTCGACGTGCTGTCGGGGCCGGCCTGTGCGGCGCTGACCGGGCAGGCGGACGCGGTCGGCACGCTGGAGGCGCTGGAGCGGGCGGGCGCGTTCGTGTCGCGCGACGGCGACGTCTGGCGCCGCCCCGCCCTGGTCACTGACTTCCTGCGCCGCCGCCTCGCGGTCGAGGAGCCGGAGGCGGAGACCGCCCTGCACCTGCGCGCGAGCCGCTGGCACGAGGAGGCGGGCAGCGTGCCGGACGCGCTCCGCCATGCCATCGCCGGCCGCTGGTACGACCGCGCGGCCGAGCTTCTGGTCGCCGAGGGGCGCGAGCTGTTCCGCCAGCCGGACTTCCGCCAGCTCCGCTCCTGGATCGAGCGGCTGCCCCAGGCCGCCGTCCGCGCCCGGCCGGAGCTGTGCGCGCTCCATGCCTGGTCGCTGGCCTATCTCGGGGAGTTCCGGGCCGCGCGGGCGGGGATGACCGCCGCGCGCGCGGCACTCGCCGGCGCCGCCGGGACGCCGCGCCGCGTCCGGGTGGATGCCGAGCTGCGGGTGCTGGACGCCACGCTCGGCATCATCCAGACCGACGATCCCGTGGCCGACGGCCTCGATCCCTCCATCCTCGGCTCCTTCGGCGAGGACGACCCCGTCCTGCACGCCTTCGCCGAGGTGATGCTCGGCTACGCCGCCCGCGGTGCCGGCGACCTGGAGCGTGCGGCGGCGCTGTGCCGCCGGCCGGCCGGCCGCGCGGCCCGGGTGGGCGCCTCCCTGGTCTTCCAGCTCGCGCGCTTCAACCAGGCGACGATCGAACGGCTCGCCGGCCGGTCCGACGCCGCCGAGGCCGTCGTCGGCGACGCGCTGGCGGTCTCGCGCGAGCGCGGCTGGCTGGATGCGACCGGCTGCGGCTTCCTGCGCGTCGCCGCGGCCGTGCTGCACCTGGACGGCCTGCGCCCCGCCGACGCCCTGGTCGAGTTGGACGCCGCCGTGGCGGTCCTGGAGGCGACCCAGGCCTACGGCTTCCTGGGCGTCGCCCTGGTCGAGCGGGCCCGCGCGCTGCACGCGCTCGGCCGGGAGCAGGAGGCGGACGCCGTGCTGGCCGACGCGCGCCGGCTGGCGGACCGGCACGACGTCGTCCGCGTCGGCTTCCGCGCCGACCTCGCGGCGATGCGCTTCGCTTCCGACCGCGGCGTTTTTGCTCCCGGCCCCGTTCCCGGCCCTGCGGCGGCAGGCCGCGCGGCGGGGACGCCGGCGCGCGACGACGGCGTCTTCCCGGAGCGGCACGAGGCCTGGCTGGTCGAGCGGCTGCGCCTGATGCTCGCCGGCGGCCAGCACGCGGAGCTGCTGCGCCTGAGCGTCCCGGCCCTGCGCAGCGCCGGGGCCGCCGGGCGCGTGCGCCACGCGGTCGAGTTCCTGGTGCTGCAGGCGGCGGCGTGGCGGGAGCTCGGCGACCCCGAACGCGCGGTGCGCAAGCTCGGCCACGCGCTGCGCCTCGGCAGCGGCGATCCGGTGCCGCGCGCCTTCGTGACGGCGGGCGACGGGATCGAGCCCCTGCTCGGGCTGCTGGCGGGCGACGGCGAGCTGGGCGGCCGGGCGCGGCGCCTCCAGGCCCGCCTGGCGGCCCGGGACGGCGGGGCGGGTGCTGAGCCGGCCGCCGGCCTCCACCATCGGGAGGTCCAGATCCTCCGCCTCGTGTCGGAAGGCCTGCGGAACCGGGAGATCGGCGAGCGTCTCCAGGTCTCCGAGGAGACGGTGAAGTGGTACCTGAAGCGGCTCTACACCAAGCTGGAGGTCGAGACGAGGACGAGCGCCGTCGCGCGCGGGCGCGAACTCGGCGTCATCTCGTGAGCGGGCCCCGAGCGGAACGGGGATATGCGGTATTTTGTGGTTTTCCCCCCTTTCGAGGGGTGACCGGATCGTGAAGAGCCGCTAACCTGCGGCAACAACAATATGATAATCCGCCGGCGACAGCATTGGCGGAAGGAACGTGGGAGGGGCGCTTGGTATCCGTTTCGATCCACCCGTGGGGCCGTCTCAGGCATGTTCCGCGGGCCGCGGCCGGCGGCCCGGTGCGCGCGTGCTGACCCCGCGCCGCGCGGCGCCGCGGCTCCATCGTCGCCAGAAGCTTGGGTCCGGCGGTCGCCGGAAGCCGGGAGGTATGCCCGTATGAGCGAGGACATCATCCTCGAGACGCGGGGCCTGACCAAGGAATTCAAGGGATTCGTCGCGGTCCGGGACGTCGACCTGAGGGTCCGCCGCGGCACCATCCACGCCCTGATCGGCCCCAACGGGGCAGGCAAGACCACGGTCTTCAACCTGCTCACCAAGTTCCTGATCCCGACCAGCGGCACCATCCTCTACAAGGGCGAGGACATCACCGGGACCAAGCCGGCCGACGTCGCGCGCAAGGGGATCGTCCGCTCGTTCCAGATCTCGGCTGTGTTCCCGCATCTCTCCGTGCTGGAGAACGTGCGCGTCGCCCTGCAGCGGACCCGCGGCGGCAACTACGACTTCTGGCGCCCGGAACGCGCGCTCCACGGTCTCCACGACCGCGCGATGGAGCTGCTGGAGGCGGTGAACCTCGCCGACTACGCGGCCCTGCCGGCGACCGAGCTGCCCTACGGCCGCAAGCGCGCGCTGGAGATCGCGACGACCCTGGCGCTCGATCCCGAGCTGATGCTGCTGGACGAGCCGATGGCCGGCATGGGCCACGAGGACATCGACCGGACCTCCGCCCTGATCCTGCGGGTCTCGGCCAACCGGACCGTCCTGATGGTCGAGCACAACCTCTCGGTCGTCGCCGACCTCTCCGACACGATCACCGTCCTGCGCCGCGGGGAGATCCTCGCGGAAGGACCCTACGAGCAGGTCTCCAAGGACCCGCAGGTGATGGAAGCCTACATGGGGACGGGACATGCCTGAGGGCGGTGCTGCGACGACGGCGATGCTCGAGATACGGGACCTCCACGCCTTCTACGGCGAGAGCCACGTCCTCCACGGCGTCGGCCTGGAGGTCCGCCAGGGCGAGGTGGTGACCCTGCTCGGGCGCAACGGCGCCGGCAAGTCGACGACCATGCGCTCGATCATGGGGATCGTCGGCCGGCGCACCGGCTCGATCCTCTACCAGGGGCAGGAGCTGGTCGGCGCGCCCTCGCACAAGATCGCGCGCCTCGGCATCGGCTACGTGCCGGAGGAGCGGGGCATCTTCTCCAGCCTCAACGTCGAGGAGAACCTGATGCTGCCCCCGCAGGTGCGGGAAGGCGGCATGCCGGTCGACGACATCTACCGCCTCTTCCCCAACCTGCTCGAACGCCGCCGCAGCCAGGGTACGCGCCTGTCCGGCGGCGAGCAGCAGATGCTCGCGATCGCCCGCATCCTGCGCACGGGCGCCAACTTCCTCCTGCTCGACGAGCCGACGGAAGGGCTGGCGCCGGTCATCATCCAGCAGATCGGCCGGGTCGTCCGGGAGCTGAAGAAGAGCGGGTTCACGATCCTGCTGGTAGAGCAGAACTTCCGTTTCGCGGCGACCATCGCCGACCGTCACTACGTGATGGAGGAAGGCCACATCGTCGACATGATCCCCAACGAGCAGCTCGACGCCAACATGGACAAGCTGCACGAGTATCTCGGGGTATGATCCCCCGGGAAGAACGTGGGTTATACAACCAGAAGTAAGATAGGGAGACCCTCACGATGCTCAAGACGTTTCTGCTCGCCGGTACGGCGATCGCGATCGGCGCGGGTGCCGCCGGCAGCGCCTCCGCGCAGATCTCGAACGACGCCGTCCGGATCGGCGTCCTGAACGACCGCTCCGGCATCTACGCCGACCTGTCCGGCGAGGGATCGGCGGTCGCGGCCCGCATGGCCGCCGAGGAGTTCGGCGGCAACATCGCCGGCGCCCCGATCGAGATCGTGGTCGGCGACCACCAGAACAAGGCCGACATCGCCGCCAACACGGCCCGCCAGTGGGTCGATACCGACAATGTCGACGTCGTCGCCGACGTGCCGAACTCGGCCGCCGCGCTGGCGGTGCAGGAGATCATGCGCGATCGCAAGCACATCCTCCTGATGTCGGGCCCGGGCAGCACCGACCTGACGGGCAAGGCCTGCTCGCCCTACGGCTTCCATTGGACCTACGACAACTACGCGATGGCCGCCGGCACCGGCCGCGCCATGTACGAGCAGGGCAATGAGAAGTGGTTCTTCCTCACTGCCGACTACGCCTTCGGGCACTCGCTCGAGAACGAAACGACGAAGATGGTGCAGTCGCTCGGCGGCGAGGTCGCCGGCACGGTCCGCCATCCGCTCGGCACCGCCGACTTCTCGTCCTTCCTGCTCCAGGCGCAGGGCTCGGGCGCCGACGTGATCGGCCTCGCGAACGCGGGCTCCGACACCACCAACGCGATCAAGCAGGCCTCCGAGTTCGGCATCACCCAGGCCGGCCAGAACCTCGCCGGGCTGCTGCTCTTCATCACCGACGTCCATGCCCTCGGCCTGGAAGCGGCGCAGGACCTGATGCTGACGACCGGCTTCTACTGGGACCGCGACGACGCGACGCGTGAATGGTCGGCGAAGTTCGAGAGCCTGCACGGCTCCAAGCCGACCATGGTGCACGCCGGCGTCTACTCGGCCGTCCGCCATTACCTCCAGGCGGTCAAGGACGCCGGGACCGACGATGCCGACGCCGTCTCGGCGAAGATGCGCGAGATGCCGGTCAACGACATGTTCGCCAGCGACGGCAAGATCCTGCCGAACGGCCGGATGGTCCACGACATGTATCTGGCCCGCGTCAAGAAGCCGTCGGAATCCCAGGGCCCCTGGGACTACTACGAGATCGTCAGCACGATGCCGGCGGACCAGGCGTTCCTCGCCCCGGCCGACAGCGGCTGCGCGCTCGTGAACTGAACGGCCGCTTCCAAGGTCCGCGCGAGAGTGTAAGGAGGCCTCATGTTCGAGCTGCTGGGGGTGCCGCCCCAGGTCCTGTTCGGCCAACTTCTGCTGGGTCTGATCAACGGGTCGTTCTACGCCCTGTTGAGCCTGGGCCTGGCCGTCATCTTCGGCATGCTCAACGTGATCAACTTCGCGCATGGCGCCCAGTACATGCTGGGCGCCTTCGCGGCCTACCTCCTGGGCCAGTATGCCGGGATCGGCTACTGGTGGTCGCTGCTGCTGGCCCCGCTGGCGGTGGGCGCGTTCGGCATCGTGCTCGAGAAGACGATGCTGTCCCGGCTCTACAAGCTGGACCACCTCTACGGCCTCCTGCTGACCTTCGGCCTCGCCCTCATCATCGAGGGCGTCTTCCGCCAGGTCTACGGCGTCTCGGGCCAGCCCTACCCGATACCGGCGCTGCTCCAGGGCGGCCAGAACCTCGGCTTCATGTTCCTGCCGAACTACCGGGGCTGGGTCATCGTCGCCTCCCTGTTGATCTGCCTCGCGACCTGGTACGCGATCGAGCGGACCCGGCTCGGCGCGTATCTGCGCGCCGCGACCGAGAACCCGGTCCTGGTGCAGGCCTTCGGCATCAACGTGCCGGTGATGATCACGCTGACCTACGGGTTCGGCGTGGCGCTCGCGGGGTTCGCAGGCGTGCTGGCGGCGCCGATCTACCAGGTCAACCCGCTGATGGGATCGAACCTGATCATCGTCGTCTTCGCGGTCGTCGTGATCGGGGGCATGGGATCGATCCTCGGCGCCATTCTCACGGGCTTTGGGCTGGGCATCCTCGAGGGGCTGACCAAGGTGTTCTATCCCGAGGCGTCCAACATCGTGATCTTCGTGGTCATGGCCATCGTGCTGTTGATCAAGCCCGCCGGACTGTTCGGGCGCGAAAGGTGAACCCATGGCGACAAACACCCAGACCGCAGGCACCCTGCGCCAGGACACGATCAACCCGACGGCGCGCAATGCCCTGATCGTCCTGGGGCTGGCCGTGGCGATCGCGGCGCCCTTCGTGCTGTATCCCGTGTTCCTGATGAAGCTGCTGTGCTTCGCCCTCTTCGCCTGCGCGTTCAACCTGCTGATCGGCTATGTCGGGCTGCTGTCCTTCGGCCATGCCGCGTTCTTCGGCGGGGCCGCCTACGTCACCGCGCACGCGGCGAAGGTATGGGGCCTGACGCCCGAGCTGGCGATCCTGCTCGGCGTCGCGTCGGCGACCCTGATGGGCCTGGTGTTCGGCTTCATCGCGATCCGGCGCCAGGGCATCTATTTCGCGATGGTCACGCTGGCCCTGTCGCAGATGGTCTTCTTCGTGGCCCTGCAGGCGCCGTTCACGGGCGGCGAGGACGGCATCCAGGCGGTGCCGCGCGGCCACCTGCTGGGCCTGATCGATCTCTACGTCCCCCTCAACATGTACTACTTCGTGCTGGCGGTGTTCCTGTTCGGCTTCGCCCTGATCTGGCGCACGGTCGAATCGCCGTTCGGCCAGGTGCTGAAGGCGATCCGCGAGAACGAGGCGCGGGCCGTCTCGCTCGGCTACAAGGTCGACCGCTACAAGCTGATGGCCTTCGTGATGTCGGCGGCGCTGGCGGGGCTCGCCGGCGGCACCAAGGCGCTGGTCTTCCAGCTCGCGTCGCTGACCGACGTCCAGTGGCAGATGTCGGGCGAGGTCGTGCTGATGACCCTGCTGGGCGGCATGGGGACGCTGTTCGGCCCGGTGGTCGGCGCGGCGCTGGTCGTCACCCTGCAGAACTATCTCGCCGGGACCCAGCTTCCGGTCACGGTGGTGACCGGCGCGATCTTCGTCGTCTGCGTGCTGCTGTTCCGCCGCGGCATCGTCGGCGAGGCGCTGCGCCTGATGGGCGCGAAGAGGAACTGAGGCGGAGGGCGGGGCCGGAGCGCGCCGTGACCGGGCTCGAAATCGACCACGTCTTCGTCTTCACCCGGCCGGGCGCTCCCGAGGCGGCGGCCCTGGAGGCCGCCGGCCTGCGCGAGAGCTTCCGGCGCGCGCATCCCGGGCAGGGGACGGGCAACGTCTGCTACTGCTTCGACGACGCCTATCTCGAATTGCTGTGGGTCGTCGACCCGGACGAGCTCGCCTCGCCCGCGGTCGCGCCGACCCGGCTGGCGGAGCGCGCCGCCTGGGAGCGGACCGGGGCCTGCCCCTTCGGCATCGCCCTGCGCGGGGCCGGGCCGATGCCGTTCGCGACCTGGGACTACCGCGCGCCGTTCCTGCCGGCCGACATGGCGATCCCGGTCGCCGAGGCCAGCGCCGACCCCGCCCAGCCCTTCCTGTTCCGCTCCCCGGGGACGAGCCGCCCGGACGCCTGGACCGACGGCCGGGCCGGGATGCGGCAGGCCGCGGCCGGGCTCGCGGGGATGGGTGCGGTCCATCTCGACGTGCCGGCCGGCGTCCGGCCCGCGCCGGCGCTGGCGGCGCTGGAGAGGGCGGGGCTGCTGACGGTCGCGACCGGCGCTTCGGCCTGGTCCATGCGCCTCTCCCCGGCGCGCGCCGGCGGCGGCGCGCCGTTGCGCCTGGCGCTGCCCGGCTTCGCGGTCGCCGGCTTCTCGGTCGGATGAGCGCCCGGGCGGCGGCCGTCCCGCGCCGCCGCCGTTGACCCCGCCGAAGGGTTGACCGCATTGTTCCGGGGACAGCCCTTCCGGATGGAACCAGATCGCAGATGCGCGCCGTGACCCTATCGCTCAGCTTCCACGCCGCGGCCCGCGACGCGCTGCTCGACCGGCTTGGCCGCGCCCTCGCCGACTGATGACCACCGATGGCCCTGGAGGCGAAATGAGCTGGACCGGCGTCTACGCCTTTCCCGAATGCGCAGAAGGCGCGCGGCGGCTCGCCGACGAGCTCGGCGTGCCGTTCCACGTCGCCGAGCTGCACCGCTTCCCCGACGGCGAGAGCCTGGTGCGCCTGCCCGAGCCGGTCCGGCGGCCGGTCCTGTACCGCCCGCTGCACCGCCCGAACGACAAGCTGGTGGAGATCCTGCTCGCCGCCTCCGTGCTGCGGCGCGGCGGTGCCGAGACGCTGTGCCTCGTCGCCCCCTACATGCCCTACATGCGCCAGGACGCGGTGTTCCGGCCGGGCGAGCCGGTCAGCCAGCGCGTGGTCGGCGACCTGCTCGCCGCCGCCTTCGACACCGTGGTCGTGGTCGAGCCCCATCTGCACCGGACCGGCGACCTCGCCGCCGTCTTTCCGGCCGCACGCGCCGTCGCGGTGTCCGGCGCCGGGCCGATCCGCCGCCACCTCGAGGCCGGCGATACCGCGCCGGACACGCTCGTCGTCGGGCCGGACGAGGAGTCCGAGCCGCTCGTCGCCGCGATCGCCGGGCCGCTCGGCCTCGACTGGGCGGTCGCGCGCAAGGAGCGCCGCGGCGACCGCGACGTCACCGTGACGCTGCCGGACGCCCCCGATCCCGCCGGCCGGCCGACCCTGGTCGTGGACGACGTCATCAGCTCCGGCCACACCGTGCTCGACTGCGCCCGGGCCCTGCGGGCGCGCGGCGCCGCCTCGGTCGGGGTGGTCGCCGTGCACGCCCTGCACGACGCCGCCGCCGAGGCGGCCATGCGGGCCGCCGGCATCGGCGCCGTCGCGTCCTGCGACGGGGTTCCCCATGCCTCCAACCGCATCCCGCTCGCGTCCCTGATCGCCGAGGCCCTGCGCGACGGCGCCTGATCCTATCCGGCCGCGGTAGCGCATTCGCGTATGCACGGAACCCGACTGCCGAAGAGCAAGGCCGGCGGAGCAGCCCTATCTTCGTTCGGAAGGGTCCGGATAACTGTCGAGGGTGAGATGCGTCGCTTCCTGTTCTCGTTGCTGCTGGCCGTCGTTTCGTCCGCTTCCGCGGCGGGGGCGACCGAGTTGCGGGCGGGCAGCATCGTCTACCGGATCGTCGAGGTGGACTGGCAGGACCGGCTCGAGTTCCGGGACGTCGTCTACGAGACCGAGGATGCCTTCCTCGTCGTCCGCCTGGCGGTCCGCAACGACGGGACTGCCGTCGCGGTGGTCAAGCCGCCCAAGGTCGTCCATTCCGAGCACGGCGCCGTCGAGGCGAGCTGGAAGCGCTGGGTGCTGCCGCTGAGCTTCGACCGGTTCGAGGCGGTGGCGCCCGGCTCGGAAAAGGTGTTCACGCTCGCCTTCGAGGTGGAGCGCGACGACGGGTACCGGCTCCTGGAGGCCGGCGGCGGGGAGGTCGAACTGCTGTCGGACCGGCCGGCCGCCGGCGACCCGATGGTCTGAAGGCCGTTCCGGCAGGTTTCCGCCGGCAGTTTCCCGCCGTCAGCGTCCCGCCAGCAGCGCCGCGACCGGGGCAAGCGCGACGACCCAGCTGGCAAGAGTGGCAGCCGTGAGAAAGAAGGCGCGTATCCGGAGGCTGCAGATCGACATCCGAACGTAGTTCCCATGGTCTCGACTGGAGTCAGCATAAAGCAGCCAAGTCGTTCCTGCCATACGAAAGGAGCGATTAATCCGCCAGGACAGGAGTAGTTCGTTTCCTCGGGCCGCTCATGCTCCGGGTGCCTGGACCGGCGGCCCCGCGCGGCCCTAACTTCCGGGACGGGACGACAGCGAAACCGATCGGAGACGCCTGCCTTGGATGCCGCCCTGGACGCTGCCGTCGCAGTTCAGCCGGAAACCGCCGTCACCCTCCCTGCCTCCGGCGGGCGGGTGCGGGTCTGCGTCTGCGTGGCGACCTGCGGCCGGCCCCAGGGGCTGCTCGCCCTGATGGCGGGCCTCGCCGGCCTGCGCATCCCCGCGGGCGTCGCGGTCGAGGTCGCGGTGGTCGACAACGACCCCGCCGGGTCTCCCCCGGGCCTGGCCGAGGAGGCCCGCGCCCGGTGCGGGCTGCCGCTCGTCTGGCTGGCCGAGCCGCGCCGGGGCATCTCCTTCGCGCGCAACGCCGGGCTGGACCATGCGCGCCGCCACGCGGACTTCATCGCCTTCATCGACGACGACGAGACGCCGTCGCCGGACTGGCTGGCGGCACTGCTGCGGGTCGCGCTCGCGACCGGCGCCGCGGCGGTGGTCGGCCCGGTCCTGCCCCGGTTCGCCGTGCCGGCGCCGGCATGGGCGGTCGACGGCGGGTTCTACGCCTGCCTGGGCGGCGGCCTCAACGGGACGGAGCCCGGCGACGGCGAGCCCGCGCGGCTGTGCATCAGCGGCAACGTGCTGGTCAGGACGCCGCTGGTCGGCGGGCCGGACGGGTTCCGCTTCGACGAGGCCCTGGCGCTGACCGGCGGCGAGGACACGCTGCTGTTCGCGCAGATGCGGGCGGCCGGGCATTCGATCGTCTACGCGCGCTTGGCGATCGTCCCCGAGACCGTGCCCGAAAGCCGCCTGCGCTTGGCCTGGCTGCTGCGCCGCTGGTACCGCACCGGCAACACCGACGCCTTCGTCCGCGCGAAGGCGGGATCGGGCCGGGCGCGCCTGGCGGCCGAGGGCGTCGCCAGGATGGCGGCCGGGGCGGCGCTGGCGGCGGCCGCAGCACTCGCCGCGCCCCGGCGGCCCGGCCGGGCCCTGGCCCGGGTCTACACGGCGGCACGCGGCGCCGGTATGATCGGCTTCGCCTTCGGCCGGTCGGTCGAGGAATACCGCAGGATCCACGGGAGCTGAGGCTCTCCCGCGCGGCGGAAAGCCGCTCTATTCGAAACGCGACCGGACGGTCGCCTGGGGGGCGCCGGCGTGGAAGGCGCCGTCTCCGGTCGGCAGCGGGCGTGCCGCGGCCTCGCCGGCGAACGGGCTCTGGGCGGAAGGGACCCGCCGGCTGGCGGAGCCCATGGCCTCGATGTGCTCGCGCATGCGCGCGACCCAATGCTCCATCGAGGCATGCCGCTCGATCCAGCGCCGGCCTTCGGCGCCGAGGCGGGCGGCGAAGGTGGGGTCGGCGGTGACCGCCGATATGGCCCGCCGCCAGCCCGCGACGTCCCCCGGATCGACCAGCAGCCCGTTCACCCCGTCGGTGATCACGGACGCGCGCCCGGACGTGCGGGTGCAGATCACCGGCTTGCCCATGGCCATGCCCTGCAGCACGGCGGTCAGCCCGGCGGCGGTGTCGTTCTCGTGCAGCGGCACGGCGACGGCCGTCAGCTCGTCGTAGAAGTCGCGGATGCCGTCGACCTCGAGCTGCCGCAGCTCCACGTTGGCGGGCAGCCCGTCCGCGGTGATGCCCGGGTCCTTGCGCGACCATGGCGACTGCGGGTTGACCAGGAAGCGCACGCCCGGCAGCCCGGCCGCGGCCTCGACCAGCGTCGGGTAGTCCCTGAACTCGACGCCGGCGGCGCCGACGGTCGGGCGTTCGGGCGGGCGGGGGCTCGGCCGGTACCACTGCTGGTCGACCTGCAGCGGCACCAGGGCGACCCGGTCGGCCGGGATGCCGAACGTCGTCGCCGCGGTGCGGCGCTCCGACTCGGTATGGACGAGGACGAGGCCCAGCGTGTCGGCGAACCCCGTGAGGGCGTGCAGGAGGCGCTTCTTGGCGTTGGCGACGCCGATCAGGGTCGTCAGGTGCGGGCGGCGTTCCCCGAGGAACCGCTGCCCGACCGCCAGCCACACCGCGAGCTGGTCGCCCACCGTCACCACCGCGTCGTAGCGCCGCCGCGCGGCGATCGCCCGCAGCGCCAGCGCCGCGTCCGTCCCCAGCAGCCGGCCCGCCGCGCGCAGCACCGGCGACGGGGCGGTCTCGACGGTCGTGGCGTCCACCACCTCCACCGTCCAGCCGCCGTCGCGGGCCATCGTCTGGGCGAGCTCGCCATAGTCGAAGCGGGGCCTCGGCTCGTTCTCGCCGAAGGTCTTCTGCTTCATGTACTGCCTTCCGGCCATGACGATCAGGAGGCGGCGTTGGGCTAAATCGGTCATGCTCTCCTACCGGAAAGGTTGCGCCGCGTCACGGGATCGGGCGTGGGCGCGAGAGGAACAACCCAAGCCTAGCGCAGCCCGGCACGGTGCGCTGAAGGCGTACGGGTGATTGGAAGGGAAGAGTTGAGGTAACGACGTCAGGTTCGCCTCGTCTCGATAGAAAGGGGTGCACGCATCCCTATGTGCCATCGGTACACCCCTCCGGGGGCATGCCTTCCGCTTCGGCCGGTGTTATCCGGAGCGGGTGGGCCGCCCCGGGTACTCCCGAAATATCTGGTCCCGAGCGTCCGGCCCGCTGCCCGGAGAAGCGGCAGCGGCGGACGGGTAACTGCCAGGAAACAGATTTAATGCCCTTAAACACTACCGTTTCCCGGAGTGTCCCACGAATCTATGGGACAAGAACGGTCACCACCGAACTACCCGGAACTTTGGCTGTTGGTGGTCCCATGTTTGCGCGGTCCGCAACGAGGCGGCCGCGTCAATGGCGTATGACTGCTGAAGGGCTAGTATGGTAGATAACATCGAAAACGGCGCCGGGCATCGATCCCCGGGCGTCTTCGTGGACCTGCTGCCGGACGAGGCGGTGGATCGGCGGGACGCTGTCGGCACGGAGTTCTCTTTCTATGCTGCCGCCAAGCGTCTCATGGACATCGTCGGCGCTTCGCTTCTGCTCGCGTTCTTTCTGCCGGCTCTGCTGATCATAGGCTGGCTGGTCCGGCAGGACGGAGGGCCGGCCCTGTTCAGGCATCCCCGCATCGGCCGCGACGGGCGCGTCTTCATGTGCCTGAAGCTGCGCACCATGGTCGTAGACGCCCAGCAGAGGCTGGACGCGCTGCTCGCCCGGGACCCCGTGGCGCGGATCGAATGGCAGCGCAGCCAGAAGCTGTCCGACGACCCGCGGGTGACGCGGCTCGGGCATTTCCTGCGCGTCACCAGCTTCGACGAGCTGCCGCAGCTGATCAACGTGCTGCGCGGGGAGATGAGCCTGGTCGGTCCGCGGCCGATCACCCACCAGGAGATCGCGCGCTACGGGGCGCTGGCCTCCGATTACCTGTCCTGCCGGCCGGGGATCACCGGCCTGTGGCAGGTCAGCGGGCGTAGCGGCATCGATTACGGCCGCCGCGTCCAGCTCGACAGCGAGTATGCCCGCAACGTCTCGCTGCGCCTCGACCTGGCGATCCTGATCAGGACGGTCCGCGTGATCCTGACGCGTGACGGCGCCTGCTGAGCCCGGGGAGGCGGTCATGCGAGCCCAGGCACCCATCGTTTCCGTCGTGATCCCGGCCCGCAACGCCGCGTCGACCATCGACGCGGCGCTCGACTCGGCGCTGCACGGCCAGGAGGTGCCGCTGGAGGTGCCGCTGGAGGTGATCGTCGTGGACGACGGGCCCGCCGACGGCTCCGGCGACGACACCGCGTCGCGCGTCGCGTCGCGCCTGCCGGCCGAACCCCGCCTGCGCCTGCTGCGGACCGCCGGCGGCACCGGCGCGTCCAACGCCCGCAACCTCGGCATCGAGGCGGCGGCCGGCGCCTGGATCGCGCCGCTCGACGCCGACGACCGCTTCGCGCCCGGCCGCCTCGGCCGGCTGCTCGCGCTGGCGCGCGACCACGGCGCGGACATGGTCGGCGACGACATGGTCCTGGAGCCCCAGGGCGGCACGATGCCGGAAGCGTCCGGCCGGACCGCCTTCGCCGTGGGCCACCCGCCGCATCTGGGGCTGGTGGACGCGCCCGGCTTCGTGCTCAACAACATGTTCCACGCCGAGCGCATGGGCTGGGGCTACATGAAGCCCTTGATGCGCCGCGACCTCCTCGTCTCGACGGGGCTGCGCTACGACCCCGCGGTCCGCATCGCCGAGGACTACCACCTCTACCTCGACCTGATCGGCGCCGGGGCGCGCTTCCTCTACGCGCACGAGCCGCTCTACCACTACGCTTTGACGCCGGGCAGCCTGTCGCGCAGCCTGGGGCCGCGCGACCTGGAGGTGCTCGCCGACCGGACGCGGCGCGACCTCGGCCGCGCGCGGGCGGCCGGCGACGGCCGCCTCGCCGACGCGCTCGTGCAGCGCCTGGCGGGGATCGAGTCGCTGCTTCTCTACGACCGCTTCGTCGGCGCCTTGAAAGGCCTGCGCATCCCGGCCGCGCTCGGCCTCGGCCTCCGCTTCCCGGTCCTGTGGCCGCTGATCCTGCGCTACGGCCGCGAGAGCATCGGCAAGCGCCTGGCGGCGGTCCGGGCATGACCGGGGTGCCGATCCGCAGGAACACGCCCATCGGGGCGCCGATCGGGGGGCCGATGCCGGCCTATGGCCGCATGCCCGCGGCCGTCGAGACCGGCGTGCTGGAACGGCTGCTCGCCCGGGTCGAGCCGCTGCTCTACATCTACGTGATCGCGTTGAGTTCGGGCGCGCTCGGCTTCATCGACATCCTGGTGACCGGCGACGCCTATGTCCGGCAGGACACCAGCCTGTTCGCGCGGCTGCAATGGCCGATGATCTACCTCGCCTTCGGGGCGCTGGCCTGGATCCATGGGCGGGCGGCGGTCGGCGCCGCGATTGCGGCCTGGCCGATCCTGCTGTGGCCGGCCGTTGCCTGGCTGTCGGTGGTGTGGTCGGTCGATCCCGCGACGACGCTGGGCCAGGCGCTCCGGTTCTCGGTCACGGTGCTGATCGGCGTCCTGATCGGCGTGCGCCTGTCGGTGCCCCGGCTGGCGGTGATGGTCTTCTTCGTCACCCTGGCGGGGGTCGGGCTCTCGGTCCTGCTGACGCTCGCGGGCGTCGGCTTCGCGCTGGCGCCGGGCGGCGACGCGCGCGGCATCTACTTCCACAAGAACATGCTCGGCGGCCAGGCGGTGCTCCTGTTCGCGCTATCGGCGGTGCTGCTGCTGCGCGGCCGCCTCGTGCCGTTCGCGCTCGTCGGCTGCATCGCGGCGCTGCTCGCCACCATGCTCAGCGACAGCGCGACCTCGGCGGCGGTGACGGCGCTGCTGCTCATCGGCCTGCCGCTGCTCGCCGCGCTCGCGATGAGGCCGCTGGCGGCGGCGACCATGGTCTTCACGGCGCTGCTCTTCGCCTCGGTGATCGCGCTGCTGTTCCTGCATTACGGCACCGACCCCTATACCGAGGCCCTGCGCCTGCTCGACCGCGACCCGACGCTGACCGGCCGGTGGGACCTGTGGGACGCGGCACTCGCGCAGATCGGCGACCGGCCGGTGCTCGGCTACGGCTTCGCCGCTTTCTGGACCGCCGGCGCCGACTGGCGCACGCAGGCCGTCCTGGCCGAGCTGGGCGACGTCGGCCACTTCCACAACACCTTCCTCGAGATCGCGGTCCAGCTCGGCCTGCTCGGCGTCGCGCTGGTCGCCGCCGTCCTGCTGCTGTCGTTTGCGACCTGGATCCACGCGCTGGTCCGCCGGCGCGACGTGATCCTCGCCTGGCCGCCGGCCTTGTGGACGCTGCTGATGATCGCCGGCCTCGCGGAGGTCGTCCTGTTCGTGAAGCACGGCCTGTTCCAGATCCTGTTCGTCGCGCTCTTCGTCCAGATCGTCCTGCTGCGCCGCTCGCAGCCGGACCCCGCCGGAGGGGTGCAGTGACCGACGCCGCGAACAAGGCCGCGAACGCATCCGCCGAGGGCCTGCGCGTCCTCTTCTTCGGCCATGACTGCACCGAGAGCACCGTGATCAAGCGGGCCCGGAGCCTGATGGCGCAGGGCATCGCCCTGACCGGCTTCATGTTCCGCCGGGAGAAGCTGAACCGCGGCTTCGCGCCGCCCTGGCCCAATGTCGAGCTGGGCGTCACCGCCGACCGGTCCTACGCCCGCCGCCTGCTGGCGCTCGCGCGCGCGCTGCCGGTCCTGGCGCGGCACCGCGGCCGGCTGCGCCGGGCCGACGCGATCTACGCCCGCAACATCGACATGTGCCTGCTGGCGCTCGCCTCGCGGCTGATCGCCGGCCGGCGCATCCCGATCGTCTACGAGGTGCTGGACGTGCACCGCCTGTTCACCGCGCCGGGCGCGGCCGGCGCCGTGCTGCGGTGGTGCGAGCGGCGGATGCTGGCGCGGGTGGACCTGCTGGTGGTCAGCTCCGGCGGCTATGTCGAGCGTTATTTCCGGCCGGTGCAGCGTTACCTCGGGCCGTGGTTCCTGTTGGAGAACAAGGTCCGCCCCGGCAAGGACGGGCTGCCGGCGCCCGATGCGGACCGGCAGCCGGCGCCCGGCGGGCGCTGGCGGATCGGCTGGTTCGGATCGCTGCGGTGCGAGGAGAGCCTTGCGCTCCTCGCCTCGATCGCGCGCACGCTGCCCGACCGGGTCGAGATCGTGCTGCGGGGCGGCTGGCCTCTGGCGGTCGGGCGGGACGGCATGGAAAGGCTGCTGGCCGCGCATCCCAACATGCGCCACGGCGGCGAGTACCGGAACCCCGACGACCTCGCGGCCCTTTACGGCGGGGTGGACTTCTACTGGGGGCTGGACTTCCACGAGAAGGGGGCCAACTCCGACTGGCTGCTGCCGAACCGCCTCTACGAGGGCGGGCTGTTCGGGGCGGTCGCGATCGCCGCGCGCGGCACCGAGACCGGGCGGCGCGTCGAGGCCGAGGGGCTCGGCTGGGCGTTCGAGGCGCCGTACGACGTCTCCGTCGCACGATTCCTGGAGACGTTGCGGGTCGAGGACTACCGGGCCTGCCGCGGCACGGTCCTGGCCGTGCCGCGGGGCAGGTTCGTGGAGACGGACGACGCCGCGCGCCTGTGCGCGCTGATCGGCCGGATGGCGGCGGCGGGCTCGGCCGAACCGCTCGGCCGAAAGGGGTGGTCCGAAAAAACGGGGTAGTGCCGCTCCCGCGTCCGGCTACTCGCCCTCGTGGGGCCGTTATCCCGAATACCACCTCCGCGCGGGACTGCGAGTCTCTAGGATCGCGGTTGAAGCCACGGAGAAACACTGGGAGCGCGCATGACCGTCGCGGGTCTGATCGCCTTGGCCGCCTGTTGTTCGTTCATGGCCCTGGCCCTGCATCCTTTCACGGCCTATCCGCTGTCGCTGGCGCTGCTGCGCCGCCTGCGGCCGCAACCCGTGCGCCCGGTCCCGGACGGCGGGCCGCGGAGCTTCGCGGTGTGCCTGTGCGCCTACAACGAGGAGGCGGTGATCGAGGACAAGGTCCTGAACCTGCTGGAGATGCGCCAGGCACTCGGCGGCGCCCTCGACATCCTCGTCTACGTCGATGCCGCGACCGACCGCACGGCCGAGCTGCTGCGCCGGCACGAGGACGTGCTGACGCTCGTCGTCTCGCCGCAGCGCCACGGCAAGACGCACGGCATGAACCGGCTGGTCAGCCTGACGCGGGCGGACGTCGTGATCTTCACCGACGCGAACGTACGCATCGACCCCGAGACATTGCCGAACCTGGCGCGCTACTTCGCCGACCCGTCCGTCGGCTGCGTGTGCGGGACGCTGACATACACCAACGACGACGAGACGCCCACGGCCGCCAGCGGCGCCGCGTACTGGCGCCTGGAGGAGACGATCAAGCAGCTCGAGAGCGACACCGGCTCCGTGATCGGGGCCGACGGCTCCGTTTTCGCGATCCGGCGCGAGCTGCACCGTCCGGTGCCCGAGGACATCATCGACGACTTCCACGTCTCCCTGTCGATCCTGTGCGACGGCCGCCGCGTCGTCCGCGCACCCGACATCCGCGCTTACGAGAAGGGCGCGACCAGTTCGGGCGACGAGTTCCGGCGCAAGGTCCGCATCGCCTGCCAGGCGGTCAACGTCCACCGCCTGCTGCGGCCGCGGATCGCGCGTACGGACCTGCTGACCCGCTACAAATACGCCTCGCACAAGTGGCTGCGCTGGATGACCGGCTTCCTGCTCGCCGCCGCGGGGCTCTCGGGCCTGCTCTTCCTCTGGCTCGCCTTCCAGTGGACCGGCCTCGCCGTGGCGTTCGCGGGGGCCGGCGCCGCGGCGCTCCTGGACCGGCTGGGCGTGGCCCGCGTCCGCACGGTGCGGGAGATCCTCTCGGCGTTCGCCGCCACGGCGGTGGGCGTCCTGCGTTCCTACCGGGGCGACCGGTTCCAGACATGGACCCCGGCGCAGTCGGTCCGCCGCGCGCAATGACGATGCCTCCGAATCAGACGACGGCACCCCCGAACCAGACGATGGCCTAGACGATGTTCCAGCTCCCCCAGCAGCCGCCGATCGGATACCCGCCCCAGAACGCGAGCAGCGTGCCGCCGCCGATGCCGGCTCCGCGCACCGAACAGCTCGCCTTCGGCGACTTCCTCGGCATGCTGCGGCGCCACCGCATCGCGTTCGCTCTGGCGGTCGTGCTGTCGACGGTCCTGGCGCTGGCGGTGGCCCTGACGCAGACGCCCCGCTACTCGGCCTGGACCGAGCTGCTGATCGACCTGCGCAAGCCGAACGTGCTCGAGGGCGGCGGCAGCATCGTGCCCGACATCCCGGTCACCTCGAACATGGCCACGGCGGCGATCCGCGGCGAGATCGCCCAGATCGGCTCGAACGAGATCGTCGGCCGGGTGGTCGACCGGCTCGGGCTGGTCCAGGACCCCGAGTTCAACGGCCGCCTCGCCAAGGAGCTGGCGCCGCCGCCCTCCACCGTCGAGCTGTGGTTCGAGGAGCTGAGCGCCGCCCCCGGCGCGCTGCTCGACTGGACCGCCGAGACCCTCGGCGCCGCCCCCGAGGACGAGGAGCCGGTCGCGGCCGAGGACGGGGAGAACACGTCGCCGGAGCGGGCGAGGGTGATGCGCAGCGTCGCGCGCAACCTGAGCGTCGCCAATGACGGGCGGTCCTTCGTCCTCTCGATCGGGTTCTCGTCCGAGAACCCGCGCAAGGCGGCCCTGATCGCCAACACCTTCGCCGAGGAGTACCTGGCCTCCCAGGTGCGCCTGAAGCAGGAGGCGCTGAAGCGCGCCCAGGACTGGCTGAACGAGCGCGTCCTGGCGTTGCGCCAGGAGGTCGAGGCGTCGAACCGCTCCGTGCTTCAGCTGCGCGACGACAACCAGATCGTGGAGCTCCAGAACGGGACCGTCACCGCCCAGCAGCTGGCCGAGCTGAACTCGCAGCTGATCCTGGCGCGCTCCGGCCGCGCGCAGGCCGAGGCCCGCCTGCGCAGCGCCCAGCAGCTGACGAGCGACAGCGGCCGCTACGACGGCACGCTGGAGGTGTTCCAGGCCAGCGCGGTGCAGGGCCTGAAGCAGCAGGAAGGCGACCTGCGCCGCGAGGAGGCCGAACTGGCGAGCCGGCTGGGCCCGCGCCATCCCGACCTGATCCAGGTCCGGGCCGAGCTGGAGGCGATCCGCGGCAAGATCGACGACGAGGTCGACGCCATCGTCCGCGGCCTCCAGAACGAGGTCAACGTCGCCACCTCGCGCGAGGCAAGCCTGCAGCAGGCGTTGCAGGCGCTGGAGGAACGGGCCACCAACGCCGGCCGGACCCAGATGGAGATCCTGCAGATCGACCAGGACGCCCAGACCAGCCGCGCCCTGCTGGACAGCGTGCTGACCCGCTACAAGGAACTGATCGAGCAGACCGACCTGCTGGAGCCGGACGCGCGCACCATCTCGGAAGCCGCGGTTCCGCTGTCCCCGGTCGGCCTCGGCCGCAAGCAGATCGTCGCCGCCGGCCTCGGCCTGGGCGCGATCCTCGGCATCATCGTCGTGCTGGTGCTGGAGCAGGTGACGCGCGGCTTCCGCAGCTCCGAGGAGGCCGAACGCCTGCTCGGCATGCCGGTGCTGGGCGCGATCCCGCGCCTGCGGTTCGGGCGCTGGCGCAACCCCGTGGACTACGTCGTCGACAAGCCGCTCTCGATCTACGCGGAATCGCTGCGGCGCCTGTTCGCGACCATCCGGCTGATGGGGCGCCTCAGGCAGGGATCGGTGCTGGTCGTCTCGTCCGCCGTCCCTAACGAGGGCAAGACGACGCTGGTGATGTCGCTGGCCCGGATGCTGGCCGGGGCGGGCGTGCGCGTGCTGGTGATCGAGGGCGACCTGCGGCGGCCGTCGCTGTCGGCGATGTTCCAGCCCGAGGACCCGGCGGGCCTGTGCGAGGTGCTGGCCGGCCAGCGCGAACTGGCGACCACGCTCCACACCGACCCGAAATCCGGCGCGCACGTGCTCCTGGCGGGCCGGGCCGCGTCCGACCCGGCCGACATCCTCGACCCGCGGCGGGTGCGCGGGCTGTTCGACGAGGCGCGCCGGCGCTACGACCTCGTCCTGGTCGACACGGCCCCGGCGATGGTGATCTCCGACACGATCGTGATGGCCGAGCAGGCGGACGCCGTGATCCTGGCGACCCGCTGGTCGAGCACGCCGCGCAAGGTCGTGATCAAGGCGGCGGCGCTGCTGCGCGAATGCGGCGCCAACCTCGTCGGCACGGTGCTCTCGCGGGTCGAGACCCGGGCCGAGCAGGACGTCGGCGCGGTGTACCGCAGCGCGAAGCGGTACTATGCGAACTGAGCCGCGCGCGCATGGCGGGATGCCGACCGTCTCGGTGATCGTCGCGGCCTGGAACGCCGAGGCGACCCTGGAGCGCGCCGTGCGCTCGGCGCTCGGCCAGACCCTGCGCGAGGTGGAGGTGATCGTCGTCGACGACGCGTCGACCGATGGCACCGCCGGCCTCGCCCTGCGGCTCGCGGGGGAGGACCCGCGCGTCCGCCTGGTCCGGCTCGAGCGCAACCTCGGCCCGGCGGCGGCGCGCAACGCCGGCCTGGACGCGGCGTCGGGATGCTGGGTGGCGCTGCTGGACGCCGACGACGGCTTCGCGCCCGGCCGCCTCGCCGGCCTGCTGGCCGAGGCGCGGGCCGACGGCGCCGACATGATCGCCGACAACCTGCTGCTGGTCGAGGACGGCCGGCCGCCGCGCCCCATGATCGAGGCGCCGTTCGAGCGGGAGGTCGTGACCCTGGCGCGCTTCCTGCTCGGCAACCTCCCCGACCCGCGCCACCCCCGGGTCGGCTACGGGTTCCTGAAGCCGGTGCTGCGGCGCCGGTTCCTGGAGACGCACGGGTTGCGCTACGAGGCCGGCGCCCGCTTCGCCGAGGATTTCGGCTTCTATACCCGCTGCCTCGCGGCCGGCGCGCGGTTCCTGCTCGTGCCGGACGCCTGGTACGAATACCGCATCCATCCCGGCTCGCTGACCGCCAACCACTCGATCGAGGATCTGCGCCGCCTCAGGGCCATGGACGACGACCTCGGCCGGCGCATCCGCGCGATGGGCGACCAGGCCGCGGCCGCGGCGCTGCGCCGCCACCGCCGCACGATCGACCAGCGCCTGTTCTGGCGCGTCTTCATCGAGGACGTGAAGCGCCGCGCCCCGGCGGCGGCGCTGGCGACGCTGGCGCGCAGCCCGCATGTCTGCGCCTACATCATGCGCCAGTGCCTGGCCGTAGCGCTCGAGCGCTCGCGCCGCCGGCTGCTCGCCTCCGACGCCTGACCCTCGGGCGTTTGAGCGGATTCAGGAGCCGGCCGCGAACCACACCAGCACGGCGCCCGTCGTCAGCATCGACAGCGCGGTCGTGACCAGGACCGCGCTCGCGGTCGGCAGGACGTGGATGCCGTAGCGCTGGGCGAAGACGAACGCGTTGGCGCCGCTGGGAAGCGTCGCGCATACCGTCGCGACCGCGAGCTGCAGCGGCGCCAGGTCGAAGACGTGGCGTCCCAGCAGCCAGACCGCGGCCGGCAGCGCCAGCAGCTTCAGCACCACGACCATCAGGCTCGGCCCCATCAAATCGCCCCCGCGCAGCCCGACCAGCCCCGCGCCGAGCGAGAACAGCGCGCACGGCACGGCCGCGCCCGCGAGCATCGCCAGCAGCCGGTCGGCCGGTTCCGGGATCGGGATGCCGAGCGTGCCGACCGTGAGCCCGGCGAGCACCGCGATCACGATCGGGTTGCGCGCGATCGAGGCGAGCGTCGTCCCCAGCACGGCGAGCGGCCGGCCGCGCCCTTCGGCGCGGTCCATCTCCACCAGGACCGTGAAGCCGCCGATCAGCAGCGCCGCATGGAACGTCACGATCAGGAGGTGCTGTGCCAGCCCGGCCTCCCCGAACGCCGCCAGCGCCAGCGGCACTCCGATCTGCACGGTGTTCGAGAAGGTGGCGCCGATGCCGAGCACCGCGCTGCCGGAGAGGCTGTCGCGCAGCAGGTAGCGCCCGCCCAGCACCGCGACCGTGCCGACGATCAGCACCGCCGCGTAGTAGGCTTCCAGGATCGCCAGGTCCTCGCGGCCCGGCAGCCCGGCCTCGGCCATGGCGCGGAACAGCAGGGCCGGGATCGCGAGATGGAAGACGAAGGTGGTCAGCCCGCGCGCCGCCTCGGCGGAGAACAGCGGCGGCCGGCCGAACGCGAAGCCGGCGAGGATCAGGCCGAAGACCGGCAGGACGATGTCGAGGATGACGTGCATGTCGGGCGGACCGGGGAGGGGCCGCCACCATGGCGCGGCGCCGGGAGCGTGGCAAGTACCTACCCGCCTGTCCACATGACCCCGGGTCGGGGAGGGACTACGATCCGGCTTTCACGGACATGAGGAGCCACGGCGATGAACGAAGCTGCTTCCGTTCGCTGGGTGAGCGGCGACCTCTACGAGCCCTATGTCGGACGCTGGAGCCGACTGGTGGCTCGCGAGTTCCTGAATTGGCTGGACGCCCCGGCCAGGCTCGACTGGCTCGACCTGGGCTGCGGCACCGGGGTGGTGCTCGAGGCGATCGCCGGACGATGCGCGCCCGCTCACCTGGCCGGGGTCGATTCGTCGGCCGGCTTCCTCGACTTCGCCCGTCTGCGGCTGAAGGATACGGGCGCCGAGCTGCACCGGGCCGATGCCCGCGGACTGCCCTTCGCCGCGGCTCGGTTCGACCGCGTGGTGTCCGGCCTCATGCTCAACTTCGTGCCCGACCAACCGCTCGCGGCGGCCGAGATGGCGCGGGTCGCCCAACCGGGCGGCGAGGTGGCGCTCTACGTATGGGACTATGCGGAGGGTATGGAGATGATGCGCCGCTTCTGGGACGCGGCGGCGGCCCTGGACCCGCAGGCCGCCGAACGCGACGAGGCGCGGCGTTCTCCGATATGCCGGCCGGAGCCCCTGCGCCGCCTGTTCGAAGGCGCCGGCCTCACGGAGGTGGAGACCCGCGCGATCGACGTGCCGACGGCGTTCCGCGACTTCGACGACTACTGGGTTCCGTTCCTGGGCGGGCAGGCACCGGCGCCCGCCTACTGCATGTCGTTGACGGAGGAGGGGCGGACGGCCCTGCGCGAGCGGTTGCGGGCGTCCCTGCCGGCGCAGGCGGACGGCAGCATCCGTCTCGTCGCGCGTGCCTGGGCCGTGAGGGGCCGCAAGGCCTGACCGGACGGATATATACCCGGCCGATGTGGCGTCGGGTTGTAGCATGTGCCACTCTTGCGCCTTCCGATCTTTCGGGGAGGGCGACATGGCGAAGAAGCGTTCCGGTGCGAAAGCGAGCGAGATCCTGTCGGTGGGCGCGAGCCCGATGGTTTCCGCAGGGGCAAGCCCGATGGTTTCCTCAGGGGCGAGCCCGATGATTTCCGCAGGGGCGAGCCCCATGGTCTCCGCCGGCGCCAGCCCGCAGGTCACGATCACGGCGACCATGGCCGCCAAGTCCCTGCCGCAGCAGGTCTCGGCGCTGATCGCGGCGGGGGTGAGCGCCCAGATCAGCGTGCGCGGCAGCGGCAAGGACCTGCGCGACGTGCTCGATCGCATGGCCGACCGGATCGACGACGTGTCGGCCATGATCTCCGTCCGCGGCGCGCCGCGGAAGTGACGGCCGGGTTCGGGGAGGGGAGCCTCCCCGGCTGGGCGCAGGCGGCGCTCGATCTGCTCGCCTGGGCGGCGGGCGGGGAGCCGCCGCGCCGTCCCTGGCCGCCGGCGGTGGTCGAGGAACTGCGCCGGCGCAACCTCGACGGCCTCCACTATCTGGCCTTCGATCCCGGCCACCCGCGCCAGCGGCTCTACGACGCGGTATGGCGCGCACAGCGCGCCGCGACCGCGGAAATGCTGCGCACGCTCGACGCTTCCGGCCTCACCGTCCTGGCGTTCAAGGGCGCGGAGATCGCCGAGCGCTGGTTCGGCTCGCGCCCCATCGGCATCTTCGCGGACTGCGACCTGCTGGTGCCGCGCGAGGAGGTCGTCGAGGCGATGGCCGTGCTGTTCGGCTGCGGCTTCCGCCCGCGCTACTTCGATGCCGAGGCGGGCCGCCTCGTCCCGTTCGACATCGCCGCGATCGGCGCGATCCTTTCCGAGCATTACGAGATCCCGCCTTTTTGGCGCTTCCAGCCCCTCGACCTCGATCCCGAGGCGATCGCCGCGGTCGGGCCGCAGGACGCGGAATCGGTCCTCGTCTCAGGCGGCGCCGCGCAGCTCGCGGTCGCCTTCGACGTGCATCACGGGCTCGCGGTCGACCTCGACCCGGCGATCTTCCTCGACCGCCGCATTCCCGGCCCGTTCGGCGCCGGCTTCTCGCCGACGCCCGCCGACCACCTCTGGTGCCTGCTGGTGCGCTACTACAACGAGGTGGCGCTGAACGGTAAGGACACGCTGCGCGACCTCGCCTACGCCGCGCTGCTGGTCGGCCGGGCGGAGATCGACTGGGAGCGGGTCGTCTCCCTCACGCACGGCCACGACACCCGCCCCGGGCCGTTCTACCTGCTGTCCTGGCTGGACGGGCTGGTCCCGGGCTGCGTGCCGGGCGCGGTGCTGAGCGAGCTCGACCCCCGCCGCGGCTCCCGCGCCCGCGACTTCGGCTGGCTGGCCGGCCGCCTGCTCGGTGCGGTGGAGCCGAACCCGTTCGGGGCCTAATACCGGCTGCTGGTGAAGACGTCTCCGTCACGGATGTCGGACGAGGGCAGGCCGCCAGTGGAAGAAGGTTTCGGACCCGAACGGGTTTGAGGGGGGCGGTGAGGTTGTGGTATCGCTTGACGGTGGCAATCTTAAGTTCGTCGAGCGCGTCGAAATGGCCGTTAGTTAGTGATGATCCGGTTCGTTAAGGGCCCTGGGCTCCGGCCCGGGCTCGGAGCACCGCCCGTCGGAGACATGTATCGGGACTACGCGGCCACGATCAACCAAAGGTACTGAGAGGTAGTCGAAAGCGGAGAGATGATGCTCAACCCGATCGCCCGCCACGGGTTCCTACCGTTACCCCTCTTCGTAGAGGCTGATCGGCTGGATTCACGGCGCTCGGCGGGCGGTGCTGTCCGCAGCGGACTGCAGACCCTGAGCGAGCGTGGACACTTCATCCTTTGGTGGTGCTGTGCTATAGCTCACGCATGGATGCCACGCTCTACCGATCGTACAGAGAAACCCATCGTGTGTATGCTGACACGCGAGCGATTGCGCATTTTAGTACCTGTTTTCGATTCGAAAAGACGTTTCCCCGGATGATGTTGAGCAACATCACCCCGGCAGCCATGGATGCGTATCGGCAGCAATGGCAGACGGATTTGCGCCACGATGCTTCTCGTCACTGGGATTGGGAGCAGATTGTCGCAGACCGGAATGCTGATCCCAAACAGTTCCAATTAGCCCTTTGGAACCAACGAGTTGGGCAACCTGTTGCCACCAAAGACCTGCACGGCCTCGTGATCGGCCGTACGTCTAGCGCTGGATATGCGGTGCGGATTGAGTATATTGAGGGGTATCCTGCGGTTGGGAACCCCTTCCAGGGTCACGTTTTCCCGATCGCAGAGATGGCACTCACTTACTACGGGTTTCTGATCAATGCGGCTTGCATGAAGATCGTTAACCCACTACCGGGAGCGGTGCGCTACTATCGATCACGTGACTTCGTGCCTGTAGATGATCGATCTGACACGTCGGATCTCGTGAAGATGCTTGGAGAGGATCATGACGAATTTGGCGCGGAAAATACCGCCACGGCTTACATCTCACCTTCGCGGGTGCGATGAGGTCGATGCTCGGCTGTGCCCGCCAGCCAACGAAAAGCAGATGCTGGAGCGATTGGGACGTGCTGCGCGCTTCATGGCACGCAATCCAATTCCTTTGGATCCATCCTACGAAGATCCGGACGTGAGTGGTAGCAAGTAGATCAATTCGAAACACGTTCAAAGGGGCGCCTTGTTAGGCGCCCCTTTTTTTGTTGGCGTCTGACTCGCTCGACGACACAGTCGCTACGAACTGGCTACGGCGCCGCCGCCTCGATCTCCTCCGGCTCCGGGCGCGAGAACAGGTAGGGCACGAAGCTGCGGTGGTGCTCGTTGACGGTGAGCTGGCTGCCGATCGGCGGGAACGCGCGCTGCTGGCAGTCCGTGCGCTCGCACACCCGGCACGACACGCCGATCGGCACCGCGGCCTCGGCGTTGGTGATGTCGAGCCCGGCGGAATAGACCACCTCCGAGGCGTAGGCCGCCTCGCAGCCCAGCCCGATCGCGAACTGCCGGCTCGGCCGCAGATAGGCGCCGCCGCGCTTCGTCACCGTGCGCGCGATGCAGATATAGGCGATGCCGTCGGGCATGCGCGCGAGCTGGACCAGGATCTTGCCCGGTTGCGCGAAGGCCTCGTGGACGTTCCACAGCGGGCACGCGCCGCCGAACCGCGCGAAGTGGAAGCGCGTCGCGCTGTGCCGCTTGGTGATGTTGCCGGCCATGTCGACGCGCACGAAGTAGAAGGGCACGCCGCGCGCACCCGGCCGCTGCAGGGTCGAGAGCCGGTGGCACACCTGCTCGAAGCTGACCGCGAACCGGCTCTGGAGCTGCTCGACGTCGTGGCGCACGGTGCGCGCGCTCGAAGCGAAGGCGCGGTACGGCATTACCAGCGCGCCCGCGAAGTAGTTCGCGAGCCCGACCCGGCAGATCGAGCGCGCGTCCTCGCTGGTCAGGTTCGCCTCCTCGACCAGGCGCTCGATCGTGTCGCGCTGGCCCAGCAGCGCCAGTTGGTGGGCGAGGTGGAAGGCCCGCGACGGCGCCGAGAGCTGGGCCGAGAGGTACAGCGTGCCCGTGCCGGGGTCGAAGCTGCGCATCGCCCCGCCGCCGCCCTGGTCCGCGACGAGGCGCACGCGCACGTCGTGGCGGTCCTTGAGGTGGCGCACGAGGTCGTTCTGCATGTCGCCGAGGCGGAACTCCTCGCGCTCGACCAGCTTCTCGGCCGCCTCGTCGAGCGGGCCGACATAGTTGTTGCAGTAGTGGAAGTAGTCCCGCACCTCCTCGTACGGGAACTGCGGGCCGGCCAGGGTCGAGCCGCGGTCCTGGCTCGACAGCGTGTCGGCCAGCGACTGCACCCGCTCGTGCAGCTTCTGGTACGCCTGGTGCAGCGACAGCACGCGGCGCGCCAGCTCCGGCGAGGCCGAGGTCGCGTTGCGCAGCTCGGCGGCGCCGATCGTCGCCGCGCCGAACAGCGGGTCGCCCAGCGCCTCGCGCAGGTCGGAGACCAGCCGCGCCTCCTCGTCCTCGACGAAGCTGGTGAGGTCGATCTCGAACAGGGTCGAGATGCGCAGCAGCACGGCCAAAGTCAGCGGCCGCTGGTTGTTCTCGATCTGGTTGAGGTAGCTGGGCGAGACCTCCAGCGTCTTCGCCAGCGCCGCCTGGGTCAGGCCCTTCTGCTCGCGCAGCCGGCGCAGCTTGTAGCCGAGATAGAGCTTCTTCGCCATGGTGTCGGTTCTGCCGTTTCCTGCCCGCGGGGGGCGGTTTGCAAACTTCGCAAACCATGGTT
The DNA here is from genome assembly GCF_035998295.1 of Arenibaculum sp. NCBI lineage: Bacteria > Pseudomonadati > Pseudomonadota > Alphaproteobacteria > Rhodospirillales > Azospirillaceae > Arenibaculum > Arenibaculum sp. The sequence goes on from NZ_DASYHS010000148.1 coordinate 28,662, forward strand.
ACCCTTCGCGACGAACTTCGCAACTCCGCACTTTTGTCGGGTGTCCGCCGTTGCCACGGTGCGAAGGTTGCAAATACATTGCAGCGAACGGCTATCCGAACCGGTAGCCGTCCGTCCACGTTTTCGGCACGGGGAAGAAAGAACGCGATGCAGGACGTTCTCGCCAGGCTCGAAGAGATGCGCGCCGCCGCCAAGCTCGGCGGCGGCCGGAAAAGGATCGACGCCCAGCACGCCAAGGGCAAGCTGACGGCGCGCGAGCGGATAGACGTGCTGCTCGACGAAGGCTCCTTCGAGGAGTGGGACATGTTCGTCGAGCACCGCTGCGCCGACTTCGGCATGGCGGAACAGAAGGTCCCCGGCGACGGCGTCGTGACCGGCCACGGCACGATCAACGGCAGGCTGGTCTTCGTCTTCAGCCAGGACTTCACGGTGTTCGGCGGCTCGCTGTCCGAGGCGCATGCCGAGAAGATCTGCAAGGTGATGGACCAGGCGATGAAGGTCGGGGCCCCGGTGATCGGGATCAACGACAGCGGCGGTGCCCGCATCCAGGAGGGCGTGGCCTCGCTCGGCGGCTACGCCGAGGTGTTCCAGCGCAACGTGCTCGCCTCGGGCGTCGTGCCGCAGGTCTCGCTGATCATGGGGCCGTGCGCCGGCGGCGCGGTCTATTCCCCGGCCATGACGGACTTCATCTTCATGGTGAAGGACAGCTCCTACATGTTCGTCACCGGCCCCGACGTCGTGAAGACGGTGACCCACGAGGTCGTGACCGCCGAGGAGCTGGGCGGCGCCGTCACCCACACCTCCAAGTCCGGCGTCGCCGACCTCGCCTTCGAGAACGACGTCGAGGCGCTGCTCCAGCTTCGCCGCTTCATGGACTTCCTGCCGTCCTCGAACCGCGAGAAGCCGCCGGTGCGCCTGACGGCCGACCCGGTCGACCGGCCCGAGCCCTCGCTCGACACGCTGGTGCCGGCGAACCCGAACAAGCCCTACGACATGAGGGAGCTGATCCTGAAGGTCGCCGACGACGGCGACTTCTTCGAGGTCCAGCCCGACTTCGCCCGCAACATCATCGTCGGCTTCGGCCGCATGCAGGGCGCCACCGTGGGCTTCGTCGCCAACCAGCCCATGGTGCTGGCGGGCTGCCTCGACATCGACAGCGCGGTCAAGGCGGCGCGCTTCGTGCGCTTCTGCGACGCCTTCAACATCCCGATCGTCACCTTCGTCGACGTCCCGGGCTTCCTGCCCGGCACCGCGCAGGAGTTCAACGGCATCATCCGGCACGGGGCGAAGCTGCTGTTCGCCTATGCCGAGGCCACGGTGCCGAAGGTCACGGTGATCACGCGCAAGGCCTATGGCGGCGCCTACGACGTCATGAGCTCCAAGCACCTGCGCGGCGACGTCAACTACGCCTGGCCCTCGGCCGAGATCGCGGTGATGGGGCCCAAGGGCGCGGTCGAGATCATCTTCCGCCAGGACATCGGCGACCAGGCCAAGATCGAGGCGCGCACGGAGGAGTACCGGCAGAAGTTCGCCAACCCCTTCGTGGCCGGCGCGCGAGGCTACGTCGACGACGTCATCATGCCGCATGGCACGCGCAAGCGGATCTGCCGCGCGCTCTCGATGCTGAAGAACAAGAAGCTCGAGAACCCGTGGAAGAAGCACGACAACATCCCGCTGTGAGGCGCGCCCCATGTTCGAGAAGATCCTGATCGCCAATCGCGGCGAGATCGCCTGCCGGGTCATCCGCACGGCGCGGCGCATGGGCATCCGCACGGTCGCGGTGTATTCCGAGGCGGACGCGACCGCGCTCCACGTCGAGATGGCGGACGAGGCGGTGCCGATCGGCCCGGCGCCCTCGGCCCAGTCCTACCTGGTCGCCGACCGCATCGTGGAGGCGTGCCTGAAGACCGGCGCCCAGGCGGTCCATCCCGGCTACGGCTTCCTGTCCGAGCGGGCGGAGTTCTGCCGCGCGCTGGAGGCGGCCGGCGTCACCTTCATCGGCCCCGGCGTCGACGCGATCGCGGCCATGGGCGACAAGATCGAATCGAAGAAGCTCGCCAAGGCGGCCGGCGTCAGCACCGTCCCCGGCTTCCTCGGATCGATCGAGGACGACGACGAGGCCGTGCGCATCGCGCGCGAGATCGGCTATCCCGTCATGATCAAGGCCTCGGCCGGCGGCGGCGGCAAGGGCATGCGCATCGCGCGCTCCGACGCCGAGGCGCGCGAGGGCTTCCGCTCCGCGCGCAACGAGGCGCGCTCCTCCTTCGGCGACGACCGCGTCTTCGTCGAGAAATACGTGACCGAGCCGCGGCACATCGAGATCCAGGTCCTGGCCGACGGCCACGGCAACGTGCTGCACCTCGGCGAGCGCGAATGCTCGATCCAGCGCCGCCACCAGAAGGTGATCGAGGAGGCGCCGAGCCCGTTCCTCGACGAGGAGACCCGCCAGGCCATGGGCGCCCAGGCCGTGGCGCTGTCGCGCGCGGTCGGCTACCGCTCCGCCGGCACGGTCGAGTTCATCGTCGACGCCGAGCGCAACTTCTACTTCCTGGAGATGAACACCCGCCTCCAGGTCGAGCATCCCGTGACCGAGCTGGTGACCGGGCTCGACCTCGTGGAATGGATGATCCGCGTCGCCGCCGGCGAGGAGCTGCCGTTCCGCCAGGAGGACATCCGCCTGAAGGGTTGGGCGATCGAGGCCCGCGTCTACGCCGAGGAGCCGACCCGCAACTTCCTGCCGTCGACGGGCCGCGTGACCCGCTATTCCCCGCCGGCCGAGGAGAACGGCGTGCGCGTCGACACCGGCGTGCGCGAGGGCGGCGAGATCAGCATGTTCTACGATCCCATGATCGCGAAGCTGATCGCGTCCGGCGCCGACCGGGGCGAGGCGATCGCGCGCATGCGGGACGCGCTCGACCGCTTCCGCATCCGCGGCGTCGGCCACAACATCTCCTTCCTGTCGGCCCTGATGGGGCATCCGCGCTTCGCCGGGGGGCGCCTGACCACGAACTTCATCGCCGAGGAGTTCGGCCAGGGCTTCCAGGGGATCGAGCTGTCCGACGTGGTGCTGCGCGACCTGATCGCGGTGGCGCTGTGCGTCCATGCCCAGCGGGTCGAGCGCGAGCGCACGATCAGCGGCCAGGTCGCCGCCCGCCCGGCGGTCAACGACCGCGGCTGGGTCGCGCGCGTCGACCGCGCCAACCATCCCGCGACCGTGGAGCGGCGCGGCGACCACTGGGTCGTCGGCCTCGACGGGGCCGAGCGCGAGGTGCGCTCGTCCTGGGCGCCCTGGGACGGGCTGTGGACCGGCACCGTCGACGGCCGCGCGCTCGCGGTCCAGGTCGAGCGGGCCGGCATCGGCTACCGCCTGATCCATGCCGGCGCGCAGGTCGGGGTCGAGGTGCTGACCCCGCGCGCGGCCGAGCTGGCCGAGCTGATGCCGGTCAAGCTGCCGCCGGACATGTCGAAGTTCCTCCTGTCGCCGATGCCGGGCCTGCTCAGCGCCGTCGCGGTCGCCGAAGGCGAGGAGGTCAAGGCCGGCCAGGAGCTGGCCGTCGTCGAGGCGATGAAGATGGAGAACATCCTGCGCGCCGACGCCGACGGCACGGTGGCGAAGATCCACGCCCAGCCGGGCGCCAGCCTGGCGGTCGACCAGATCATCATCGAATTCGCCTGATGAAGCGACCTCGTCCGCCCACGCCTATTAGCCGCCGCGCGCCGTTCGGCGCGCCGGCGGTGTTATCCTGACGCCGTCCTGGCGCCAGGCCCGGCCGTACGCCCAGGCATAGCCCACGGGAGATGCTCATGACCGAGTTCGAGAAGAAGACCCTCGCCGACTGGCAGGCGCTCGCCGCCAAGGACACCGGCGGTGCGGGAGCCGAGACGCTGGTCTGGGAGACGCCCGAGGGTCTCCGGGTCAAGCCGCTCTACACCGCGGCCGACCTGGAGGGGCTGGAGCTCGAGGGGCTGCCGGGCTTCCCGCCGTTCCTGCGCGGGCCGCGGGCGACGATGTACGCCCAGAGGCCCTGGACGGTCCGGCAATATGCCGGCTTCTCGACGGCGGAGGAGTCGAACGCCTTCTACAGGGCGAACCTCGCGGCCGGCCAGATGGGCCTGTCGGTGGCCTTCGACCTCGCGACCCATCGCGGCTACGACAGCGACCATCCCCGCGTGGTCGGCGACGTCGGCAAGGCCGGCGTGGCGATCGACAGCGTCGAGGACATGAAGACCCTGTTCGACGGCATCCCGCTCGACAAGATGTCCGTCTCCATGACCATGAACGGCGCCGTGCTGCCGGTGCTGGCCGGCTACATCGTCGCCGCCGAGGAGCAGGGGGTGGGGCCGGAGAAGCTGTCCGGGACCATCCAGAACGACATCCTCAAGGAGTTCATGGTCCGCAACACCTACATCTACCCGCCCGACCCCTCGATGCGGATCGTCGCCGACATCATCGGCTACACGGCCCGCCACATGCCGCGCTTCAACTCGATCTCGATCAGCGGCTACCACATGCAGGAGGCCGGGGCGACGGCGGTCCAGGAGCTGGCGTTCACGCTGGCCGACGGGCTCGAATACGTCCGGGCCGCGCGCTCCAAGGGGCTGGAGGTCGACCGCTTCGCGCCGCGCCTCAGCTTCTTCTTCGCCATCGGCATGAACTTCTTCATGGAGATCGCCAAGCTGCGCGCGGCGCGGCTGCTGTGGGCGAAGCTGATGAGGAAGCATTTCGACCCGCAGGACCCGCGCTCGCTGGCGCTGCGCACCCACTGCCAGACCTCGGGCGTGTCGCTGACCGAGCAGGACCCCTACAACAACGTGATCCGCACCACGATCGAGGCGATGGCCGCGGTGCTGGGCGGCACGCAGTCGCTGCATACCAACGCCTTCGACGAGGCGCTGGGCCTGCCGACGCCGTTCTCGGCCCGCATCGCGCGCAACACCCAGCTCGTCATCGCCGAGGAGACCGGCATCCCGAAGGTCGTCGACCCGCTCGGCGGCTCCTACTACGTCGAGAGCCTGACCCACAGCCTCGCCGCCGCCGCCGAGGCCCTGATCGACGAGGTCGAGGCGCTGGGCGGCATGACCAAGGCGGTCGAGAGCGGCATGCCCAAGCTCAAGATCGAGGAGGCGGCCGCGCGCAAGCAGGCCCGCATCGACCGCGGCGAGGAGGTGCTGGTCGGCGTCAACAAGTACCGTCCCGAGCGCACGGAGACGGTCGAGGTGCTCGACATCGACAACACCCGCGTGCGCGAGGGGCAGGTCGCCCGCCTGCAGGCCCTGCGCGCCGGCCGCGACCAGGGCGCGGTCGACGCAGCACTCGCGGCGCTGAAGGAGGCCGCGGCCAGCGGCGAGGGCAACCTGCTCGACCTCTCGGTCCAGGCGACGCGCGTGCGCGCGACGGTCGGCGAGATCTCGGACGCGCTGGAGGCGGTCTTCGGCCGCCACAAGGCGGTGATCCGCTCCGTCTCCGGCGTCTACGGCGCCGCCTACCAGGGCGACGACGACTTCCGGCGCATCCAGGGGGAGGTCGAGGCCTTCGCCGAGGAGGAGGGGCGCCGGCCGCGCATGCTGGTCGTGAAGATGGGCCAGGACGGCCACGACCGCGGCGCCAAGGTGATCGCGACCGCCTTCGCCGACATCGGCTTCGACGTCGACGTCGGGCCGCTGTTCCAGACCCCGGACGAGGCGGCGCGCCAGGCGGTGGAGAACGACGTCCACGTGATCGGCGTCTCCAGCCAGGCGGCCGGCCACAAGACGCTGGTCCCGCACCTGATCGAGGAGTTGCGGCGCCAGGGGGCGGGCGACATCCTGGTCGTGTGCGGCGGCGTGATCCCGCCGAAGGACTATCCCTTCCTGCGCGAGGCCGGCGTCGCCGCCGTCTACGGCCCCGGCACCAACATCCCGCGCTCGGCCTCCGAGATCCTGCGCATGATCCGCGGCCGCGGGATGGCGGCGGAGTAGGGCGGCGCGAATATCCCCTCTCCCGTGCAACGGGAGAGGGAGAGGCCCGGCCGAAGGCCGGGAGGGTGAGGGCAGACCGCCCGTAATCCCTCGTCCTGAAGACAAAACGATCGGTCTGTTCAACTGATTGTTGTCCGCCGTCTACTGGACTACCATTCGATCCTTGTCTTGGAGGAGGATCCGGGATGTCCCAGACGGCTGGTCCGGAACACGTCGTGGCCCACGGCCTCGGTCTAGAGGCGCTGCTTAGCTATCCCCTGCTGCAGGCCATCAACGAGCGGCGGACCCGGCGGGTCGCGCGCGGCTGCTCGATCGAGGCCGGCCCGCTGTCGCACCACAGCGCGAACCAGCCCGACCCGCTTTCTCCCCTGGAGGAGGCGATCCTGATCTGCAGCACCGGCCTGACCGGCGTCGTGATGCATGACGGGCCCTTGAAGAAGCCGTCGGGCGCGCCCGAGGACCTCGGCTCGATGTTCTGGAACGTCCTGGCCCGCTCGGCGCCGAGCGCGGACAATTGCCAGGCGACGTCGCTGTTCATGATCAACGACGAGGGCGTCTGGCTGCTGCGCCGGCCGCGCGGAAAGGAGGCGGCGGCGCTTGTCGATTCGCTGCCGCGCTCGTGGAGCGACTGGAGCGAGGAGGACTGGCTGCGGGCCGCCGCCGCGGTCAAGGTCCGGGTGCACGAGGACCGGCTCGAGTTCCCGCGAGTCTTTCCCTTCTACATCGGCTGGAACAAGCAGTTCTCCAACGTCCCGGGCTCGACGATCTTCCTCCCGGTCGTCGACTGCACCCGGCAGTACATCAACATCCTGCTGATCGTCCTGTCCGAGCCCGACGGGCAGCGGCCGATCGTGGTCGACGACTGGCAGCGCTTCCGCCCCCGTAGCTGGGCGGACTGGAAGGCCTGGGTCGCCGGGCATCTGGGCCTCGCCCCCAAGATCCCCTACCAGCCCATCGGCGGGGTGGACCGCGCGACCGGCGGCTTCGTCAACCCCGACAACGTGGTGCCGCTCGGCGCCGGCTACGCGCTGCGCACCGACTACGAGATCTATTTCCTGCTTCAGAACCTGATGCTGATCGGGCAGGCGATGGGGATCGGGATTTGGGGGCACGGCTCGATCTGGCCCGCCTACGTGCTCCAGCGGGACACGGCGAAGGGCTGGAAGGGGCTGGGCTTCCGCCACACCAGCCCGAAGAAGGGGGCGCCCTGGGCCCCGATCCCGGCTTCCCAGCACAACCCCGTCGGCATCGACGGGCTGCTGGAGGGGCTGTGCCCGCCCTACGTCGCCAGCATGGACGAGGCGGTCGACCGCGTCATCGAGGAGAAGTACGGCCCGGACGGGATCTTCACCGACCCCACGCTGCTCGCCCGGGCCTACAGGAACGCCGCCGACGCGGAGACGTACCTGAAGCTGCAGAACCGCCATCCGCCGGAGGCGATCCGCTACGCCAAGGACATCTGCCGCTACATCTACGAGACCTACGGCCGCTTCCCCGCCCATATCGACGCCTTCTACACCCCGGGCTTCTGGGTGCAGTGCCACCACCTCGAACTCGAATACTACGAGCGCTTCTTCGACCCCTATCTATGGCGCAACCAGGCCGGCCACGACCGGCGCTGGCATCAGGAGGGCTGAAGGGCGGCGGCCGCCTCCGGGCCGGTCGCCTCCGGGCCGGTCGCCTCCGTCCGCGGATCGAGCGACGCCGCCAGGTCCGGCCAGATCTCGGCGGCGGCGGCGTCGCCGAGATAGCAGTCGAGATGGCCGAACCCCGGATAGACGGTGCGGCGGTAGTATGACGGCCCGTTCGCCTCGGACAGCAGGCGGTGGCTGTCCTGCGTGCTCCTGGGGATGAACATCCGGTTCTCGCTTCCCGAGATGAAGTGGATCGGCAGCTTCAGCCGGTCGAGATGGCGCAGGTCCTCGTCGGTGAGGATGCTGTCCCGCCGCCCCTGGACCGCCACGTCCTTCAGGAAGGCGGTCAGGCATTCCGGCACGAGCTCGCCCATCAGCGCATGGGTCGCGTCGTTGATGCGGCCGTGCAGCACCAGCTCGCCGAACGTCGCCACGTGCCGGTAGCAGGCCCCGTTGTCGCACGAGAAGCTCTTGGGAAGGATGCGGGCCAGGAACGAAGCGGCGAGGTCGGACAGGTGGAAGCGCGCATCCTGCGGGCGCTGGTGGACCATCTGGCGGCGCGGAAGCAGCTTGTCGAGGTGCAGCCTGATCTTCGCGGTGCCCGGCGGCGTGAAGCGGAGATGGAGCGCCACCTGGCTCGCCACCAGCGCGCGGATCGCGGCCGGTTCGACGTGCCCGCGCAGCAGCGAGAGCAGGAAGGAGGGCGCCGACAGGCAATGGGCCAGCACCGCGACCTGGTCGCGCCCGGTCCTCCGCCTGACCTCGTCCACCGCGGCCGGCCAGTCGAACCGCGCCACGTCGTCCAGGGTATAGGGCTGCCGGCGCGCGTCCAGCAGCGGGCTCGTCCGCCAGTCGAACAGCCAGACGTCGAAGCCTTCGGCGACCAGGTACTCCACCAGGTTCTGGGGCACCGTGTCGACGCAGTAGCTGAGCGCCGTCATCGCCGTGCCCGGGGCGAGCAGCACCGGCCCGCGGTCGCCGCCGCTGGTGCGGTGGAGGCACAGGCGGGCGCCGTCGCGCGCTGGGAAGTCGATCCGCTCCAGCGGCGGGCAGGTGAGCGCCCGGCGCACGCCGAAGATCGGCGGGAAGGCCGACAGGCGGGCTTGCGGCCCTTCGGGCGCCACGATCACGATCGGTCCGGCGGCCGGTCCCTCTGCTGGCTTGGCTGCCGGCCCGGCTTCCTGCCCGGCTGCCGCTCCGGCATAGGTGTCGAAAAGCTGGCCGGCGAAGAACAGGCTGAACTTGCGGATCGTGTCGACGCGCTTCAGCAGGGTCGGCGCGTCGGTCACCGCCATCGTCGTGAGCTGGCGCGCGAAGTCCCTGGGGTCGATGGTCAGCGTGCCGCCGTAGATCGGCGGCCCGCTGTCGTCCGGCCCGGCGTGGACCTCGACGAACAGGGTGGTCGTGTCGGCCCAGAGGTCGAAGGCCGGATCGTCGTGGATCAGCTTGCGGCCATGGACGAAGTAGCGGCTCCCGTCCTGCGCCGTGAGCGGCATGCGGTATTCCATCTGCTTGGTCAGCGTCCGGTCGACCGTCCGGGTGAACAGGTTGAACCGCCCGCCGGTCACGGTGAGCGGCGCGTCGGACAGGGCCGGCAGGTGGAAGGTGCCGATCAGGTCCGCCTCGTGCGCCTCCTCGTTCAGGAGGCGGTCGGCGTCCGGTGCCACCACGGTGACGACGAAATGGGCCGGGACCGGGGAGCCGCCTCCCACCCCACCTGCCACCGGCATGAGGGTGCCGCCCATCTTCTCGGTGAAGCGGATGCCGATGGTCGCCGGACCCGCCGCCTCGCGCGGTTGGCGCGGCGCCGGCGTCATGTCGATGATGCGTCCCTGCGCCTCGGCGAGACTGATCATCGCCCGCTCCGTCACCGCGGTGATGGTGAGCAGCGGGTTGACGCCGAGCGGGCGCGGCATCACCGATCCGTCGCACACCATGAGGCCGGGGTGGACCTCGGTCCCCGTGCCGCCGGCGTAGACGCGGCAGTCCGCGTCCACGACGCCGCTCGCCGCGTCCTCGCCCATCGCGCAGCCGCCCAGCGGGTGGACGGTGACGAGGTCGTGCTCGAAGACCTCGCTCCAGACCGGGTTGGGCACGTAGGTGCCGCCGGTCGCGGCGACCGCGTCCCGCACCTTCGCGGCCACGTGCCCGAACGTGTCCTTGCGGCCGACCCCCGGCCACTCGACCGCGAGGCGGTCGCCGTCGAGCCTCATCTCGCCGTCGCCGCCGTCCTGGGACATGACGAGGAAGGTCTGGGTGTGGTTGACGGCGCCGCGATAGGGGCCCCGGACCAGGCTTTCGACCTCCCGCGCCTTCTCCTCGAACCGGTCGCCCCGGCCGGTGTCGTCGCCCAGCACGGTGGTCGCCGCCGCCATGATGCCGGGCAGGAAGGTGGCGATGCCGCCGGGGATCGCGCCTTCCTCGATCACGATGCCCTTCTCCAGGTCCCCGGTCTCGCGCAGGTCGATCAGGCCGGTGATGGTCGGCCCGACCGGGCGCCTGGCGTCGCGGCGGAAATCGTAGGTGCGTGCCGCCTCGCCGAAGCCGACGCCGTCGACGGGGTGCTCGTTGTTGTAGCCGAAGGCGAGCACGTCGCCGTTGCCGCTGAACCCCTTTCCGAGACGGTCCGACAGCGCCAGCCCGCGCTCGCGCGAGCGCAGCAGGATCTCGGTCGACCCCAGCGTCCCGGCGGCGAGCACGACGATGTCGGCGCAGACCACCGGCTCCTCGGCGTCGAACCTCTCGCGGCCCAGCCCCTGGGGCACGTAGTGGACGTTCCAGCCGCCGGCCGCCCTCCTGCTGACGTGGCGCACGCGCAGGCCGCAGAAGATCTCCGCCCCGAACGCCGCCGCGTCGGGCAGGTAGTTCATCAAGGTCGTGCTCTTGGCCCCGGTGTTGCATCCCGAGCAGCAGTCCCCGCAGAGATTGCAGGCCGGCTGCCACACGCCGGCGGGGTTGTACCCCTCCTCGAAGGCGACGTTGATCGGCGGCAGCCGCAGGTCCACCCCCAGCGCCTTCGCGGCGGCGTCCATCGCGCGCAGCTTGTTGACCATCGGGAAACCCGGCTGTCCCGCCGGGTAGGGCCGCGGCTTCAGCATCGCGCGGGCCCGCGCGTAGCCTTCGTCCAGGTATGTGCGCAGGCCGGCCGGCCAGGCCGGGTCGTCGAAGACGCGCGGGTCGGCCTCCAGCGACACGTTGGCATTGATCAGCGAGGTGCCGCCCAGGCCGCAGCCGACGAGCACGTTGATGTCTCTCCCGACGCGCAGGTCGAACAGCGCGGTGCGCGGGCCGATCCGCCCGGCCTCGCCCTCCATCTGCGCCTGGGCGGCGGCCTCGGCGGCATTGTCGGGATACTCGCCCGGGACCAGCTCCTCGCCGCGCTCCAGGACCGCGACCCGCAGGCCCATCCGGGCCAGCCGCGAGGCCGCGGCCCCGCCGCCGTAGCCGGACCCGACGACGATCGCATCGTATTTGGCATCGAGCTGGGAGAGGGTCTTCGAGAGGCGCTTCATGGCCGGACTCCTCGCGGGGGGATCGAGAATGGCTTTTCGATGAGGTGAGGGCGGTCTCCCGGCCGGCGCAGGCCGAGCGGATGGACCGTGAGCACGCCGTCGCGGTCGATCTTCAGGCGCAGGAACGACTTGAAGCCCTCGATGCGCAGGGACGAGAAGGCTTCGTTCCAGTGCCGGTGCAGTACCGCCAGGCTGAACCAGAGATAGGCGCCGAACGTCAGCGCCGACGCCAGCCCGGAAACCACGGCCGCCGCGACGATCGCCACGGCGATGTGCGCGTCGTCCAGGGCGCGCAGGACGAGGCAGGTGGTCGCGGTCACGACCACGGCCTGGAGCAGGGCGTGCAGCCCGCCCATGAGCAGCCGGCCCCAGCCCTTCTCCACGTCCGCGAAATAGTAGTAGCCGCCGAGAGCGGCCAGCGTGAGCAGGATGGGCCAGGGGGAGGCGAGGGCGATCTGCCAGTAGACGAGCATCGCGTCCGGCAGGTCGCCCCTGTCGAGGGCCTGCACGAGGCCGCGGCCGGTCGACGCGGCGCCGGCTTCGGTGGCGGCGATGACCCGGGCATTGAAGTAGAGCGTCCAGGTGAACAGCAGGTACGCGCCCGAGAGGACCAGCGTGAAACCCCAGTTCATGACAGGGAAGAGGAAGTTCCCGAACGTCAGCCGCCAGGAGGCGGAGCGTTCCGGGTACAGGGCCTCCTCGTCTTCGGCGCCCTGCTTCCTCGCGATGGTGAAGCTTCGCTGGTACGGCGCCTTCTCCTCCTCGAACGGCACGCCGGGTGGCGGATACCCGAAGTCGAACACCTTGTCGCGCAGATGGTGCGTCGGGTGCAGGAAGGCGCCTCCGCCGCCGCAGGTGACGTAGTTGAGGTCGCCCTCGCGGTAGCGGGCGTAATGATGGCTGTCGCCGCTCAGCACCAGCATGAGCTGGTGGTCCATGCCCTCTTCGGCCCCGGCCAGCCGCGAGAGATAGGAGAGGGAGCTGTATTTCTTCTCGGGTGCGTCCGGATCCAGGTATGCCCAGGTCGGCTCGCCGACGCACAGGATCAGCTTCGATTTCGGCTTCATCCAATGTTTGGCGACGTGGCGGAAATAGTCGATCTGCGGCTGGTCTATGTAGCCTTCGAGCTGGCTGTCCGTTCCCCAGAGCCACCAGTCCTCCCGCAGCCTCACGGCGAAATAGCTTCGGGTCTGCCTGGTCTGGCGCCCGCCGATGACGCGGCCGTCCCGGTCCATTCCGGCGACGGCGGCAGACTTGATCGTGCGGCGGCAGAACAGATGGAAGAAGGACCGGAGGCCGTCGTACCAGTCGTGGTTGCCGGGCAGGGCGTAGAGGTCCGGGCGTTCTTCCTTTTGCCATCTCTCCTTGCCGTTCGGCTTGAAGGCCTCTTCGAAGGGATGGAACAGCCGGTCCTCGTATTCCTGCCGCGATGCCGTGGGATAGACCTGGTCGCCTCCCATGACGAGCAGCCGGCCGCGTGCAAGCGGCTCCGGGGTGCCGTCCGGCTGCAGCGAATCCTCGGCCAGCAGGCTGGCTACCGCGTAAGTCGGGTTCCAGCCGTCCCCGGTGTCGGCGACGAAGTCGAACCAGAAGTCGCCGTCCCTGTTCTTGTTCGAATAATCGAAACTCTCGTCGAAGGGTTGCGCCGCGATCGCATTGGTCGCGGCCAGCGCCTCCCGCTTGTCCGCGAATTGGCCGAAAACCGTCGAGATCGCGACCCGGATGCCAGTCTTCACCAGTTCGACCGGATTATACCATCCGGTCATGGGGCGCCTTACGGGCATCTCGGCTCTCCGAATTTTTGTTCGTGAAGTCTAAGCCGGGCCGAAGGGGCGCGCTATCCTTATGATGCCCGGGCTGCCTCCTTTCGGTACGAAAACTCACGCCTGCTTTTCCGGACCTGCCTGCCCGGTCGTGGACCGGCCGGGCCTCTGCTACGTTGAACGGGTCGTCGTCCCCGTTGCCGGCCCCGTTCCCGGCGTGCCGCGCCGAAGGGACGTATCGGGGATGTTCGCGATGGAGGCGTGGGGCATGAGGGGATCGGACGGGCGGACCGAGAAGGAAAGGATGCTGGCGGGCGAGCTCTACGACGCCTCCGATCCCGGGCTGCAGGCGGACGCGGCGGCCACGATGGCGTGGCTGGTCCGGTACAACGCGGCGCTCGCCATGCCCGCGGCGGAGCGGCGGCGGCTCCTGCTGGAACGCCTGGCCGCCGTGGGCGAGGGGACCGTCGTCCGTCCGCCCTTCCATTGCGACTACGGCTTCAACATCAGCCTCGGCGCCGGCGTGTTCCTCAACTTCGGCTGCGTGATCCTGGACGTCGTCGCGGTCGCCATCGGCGACGGGACGCAGATCGGGCCGGGCGTGCAGATACTGGCCGCCGACCATCCCCGCGACGCCGCCCAGCGGGCGACCGGCCTCGAGTTCGGGCGCCCGGTCCGCATCGGCCGCAACGTCTGGATCGGCGGCGGCGCCATCATCCTGCCCGGCGTCGTCATCGGCGACGACGCCCTGGTCGGCGCCGGCAGCGTCGTGACCCGCGACGTGCCGTCCGGGGCGACCGTGGTCGGCAACCCCGCCAGGGTCCGGTAGACGACGAAGGAAACCGGCGGCAGGGCCTTGACCTGTACCGCCGTCGGCGCGCTTCAATGGGGAACGCACGCCCAACGCGAGGAAACGCAAGTGAACGTGATGCAAGAGACCTCGGCGCTGATGAACGTCGCCGCCCGCCCCCCCGTCATCTTCGAGCGCGGAGAGGGTTCCTGGCTGTTCGACACCTCGGGGCGCCGATATCTCGACTTCATCCAGGGATGGGCGGTGAACGCCCTCGGCCACTGCCCCGACACGATCACCGAGGTCCTGGCGGAGCAGGGCCGCCGCCTGATCTCGCCGAGCCCGGCCTTCTTCAACGACAAGAGCGCCGCACTCGCGCAGTTCCTCGCCGAGAAGAGCTGCTGCGACCAGGCCTTCTTCACCAGCTCCGGCGCCGAGGCGAACGAGGGCGCGATCAAGCTCGCCCGCAAATACGGCTCGCTCCACCGCGGCGGCGCCTACGAGATCGTGACCTTCGACGGCGGCTTCCACGGCCGCACGCTGGCGACGATGTCCGCGTCCGGCAAGCCGGCCTTCGCCCCCCTGTTCGAGCCGAAGGTCCCCGGCTTCCCGAAGGCGCGCCTCAACGACATCGATTCGGTCCTCGCCGCGATCACCGACAAGACGGTCGCGGTGATGCTGGAGCCGATCCAGGGGGAGGCGGGCGTCGTCCCGGCGACCGCGCGCTTCCTCCAGGACCTGCGGACGCTGACCCGCGACAAGGGACTGTTGCTGATCCTCGACGAGGTGCAGACCGGCATCGGGCGGACCGGGGCCCTGTTCGCCTACGAGCATGCCGGGATCGAGCCGGACATCATGACCCTGGGCAAGGGCATCGGCGGCGGCGTGCCGCTCGGCGCGGTGCTGGCGCAGTCGCATGCGAGCTGCTTCCAGCACGGCGACCAGGGCGGCACCTACAGCGGCAACCCGCTGATGTGCGCGGTCGGCCTCGCCGTGGCCCGGCGCGTCGCCGAGGACGGGTTCCTGGCCGGCGTCAGGGACAAGGGGCGCCATCTCGTCGACGCCCTCGAAGCCCTGGGCCGGCGCCACGGGCTCGGCGGCGTGCGCGGCGCCGGCCTCCTGCTCGCCCTCGACCTCGGCAAGCCCGTTTCGTCGGAGGTGGCCAAGCGCGCGTTCGACGCCGGTCTGCTGCTGAACGCGCCGCGCCCCGACACCCTCCGGTTCATGCCGGCCCTGACCGTGTCGACGGCGGAAATCGACGAGATGGTCGCCATACTGGAACCGATCATCGCTTCCGTGCGGTAACGGCTGCGTCCGTTCTCCCGCGCGGCGCCGGCCGGGCTCGACCTCGGCCGGCCGTCGGCGGGCACGCCGTAGGCCCGGACCAGCAGCTTGCTGGCGGGCGGAGGGATGGCTTCATCTCTTCCGCCCGGGCTGCCGACATTTTCATTCCGGCCCCGTCCCTGGCGCGCCGCCGGCGATCCCCGATCCCGTCCGGGCTCCACCCGGCTCGCCGCATCCGACGCCGATGCGGCCGTCTGCCGAAAACTCCGCCGCACGAAAGTAGTACAGGCACCGTCTCCGTCATGAGGTAGGACGGAGTATCCAAGCAAAGATGTCGTCGGTCGTGCCCGATAATTGTCGCAATTTCTTGCGTTGGGTCAGGATATTTTTCGTTCTTGACGAAACATGACCAGCATGCCATAGGTTGCTTCTAAGAAGGGCAATAAAATATCCGAAATATAGCAATTTAGTTACAGGACTGAGTCATGCGAGCGGGAGGAACAATGATACTGGAGTTAAGTGCCGACGACGCGGCAGACATCTGTAATTTGGCGGATGCGCTCGCGCGACACTACTCTAGCGTTGAGACCGGAACATTTGCGGACGAATGTGCAGTCACGCATGGAGATTTGCCGAAGGCGGTCAGGCAGGCGCTTTATCCTCTGCGCAGCCTGCGCCAGGACCGAGGTTATCTTTTGATCCGGGGGATTCCTCTTGAGGACGAGGCCATCGGCCCGAGCCCATCCACCTGGGATGCGCCCTGGGGTGACGTCCCCTACAAGCGCCAGGAGATCATTCAATGCCTTCTCACGAGCAGCTTGGGCGAGATATTCGGCTGGCGCACTCAGGAGAACGGCCGCTATCTTCGCCACATAGTTCCGATGGAGAAGGATAAGCACGAACAACTCGGCACGAGCAGCGCGGTCGACTTGCTGTGGCACACGGAGGAAGCTTTCCATCCTTGTCGGGCCGACTACATCTCCATCATGTGCTACCGGAATTCGGAGCGGGCCGTCACGCATCTTGCTTGCGTTGAAGATCTTTCCCTCGACGAAGCGACGGTATCGGTACTGCACGAGCGGCGTTTCTACATAGAGCCTGACAAGTCCCACTTCCCGGAGAACAACGAAAGTCAGCATTGGGGCGTGGAGAACGACAGGTTTGCCCACGTCTACGAGATGTTCAAGAATCCCCGACCCGTTCCGGCCCTGGTGGAGGAGGGGGGCGTGACCACTTTCTGCGTCGATCAGGCTTTCATGCGGGCGGCGGAGGGAGACGTCGAGGCGGAGCTTGCACTCGATGCCCTCTACAAAGGGCTTGACGACTGCAAGCTGGAACTGGTCCTCCGGCCGGGGGACCTCCTGATCGTCGACAACCATCGCACGGCGCATGGCCGGTCGGTGTACGACCCGGACTACGGCCCAAAGCAGCGGTGGCTGCGTAGAGTGAACGTGATGGCTGATCTGCGTAAGTCCCTTGCTTTCCGTCAGGACGCGACATCGAGAGTCTTGGTGTAGCTCGTAAGTCGCGTTCGAAACTAAGGATTCCATGATGGAAAAGTTGAAGGGATTTTCGATCGCTGCGCTGTCGGTGCTCATATTGAGCCCCGACAGTCTGCTTGTTCGTATAATATCGATGGATAGCCTTCCTCTCCTGTTCTGGAGAGGGATTGGGCTATCGTCGATTCTGTTCCTGTATATGCTTATTCGCTATGGAGGTTCTGCGTTCTCGATGGTGAGAAATTTGCCGAGCGACGGCATAGTCGCTGCGGTATTCTTTTCGGGAAGCAGCATATTTTTCATCGTTTCCCTCAACCTCACCCACGTCGCCAACACCCTCGCCATCATCAGCATAGGACCGCTCATCGGTGCGGTGATGACCTATACCCTGCTCGGCGAGGCGGTTACGCGGCGGACTTGGATCGTGTCCGTCCTGGCGGTCGGCTGCGTCAGCCTCATCGTCTCGGGAGGCATCGGGCAGATGAACTTCCTGGGTGATTTTGCCGCTCTCGCCAATGCCATATGCCTTGCCATGGCAATCGTCTACATGCGCCGCGGCCGATCGGTGAGCATGGTTCCCGCCATGGTCGTGAGTGGCCTGATCACCGCGCTGATCGCGCTCGCCTCGTCCCCGTCCCTGATCCCGGAACAGAAGGACGCCGTATGGCTCGCGATCCTGTGCTTCGGTGTCATTCCTCTTTCTTTCGGCCTGATTGCCGTCGCGCCGCGCTTCATCTCGGCTCCGGAACTGAATGCGTTCCTTCTGCTGGAGATGGTGCTGGGACCGTTCTTCGTCTGGCTCGTCCTCAAGGAGCAGCCGCCGGCCCTGACGCTTCTTGGAGGCGGGCTGCTCTTCGCGTTGCTCGGCGCCCACTTTCTCCTTTCGCTGAAGGACGACAGGGCGAGGCTTCGTCGGGAAAGACAGGAGATTGCGGGCCTGGAGGCGGCGAGCTGACGCCGTGACGCGACCTCCGGCCCCTGGCGGGTGGCCGCCGCCGCGCGGTACCCGCATGCGCCACGGACCGGCGGCCGGCCTGCCGCCGGCGAGCGCCCGCCTTCCTGCGCCTTCCTGCTCCTGAAGATCGTGCCGCCTGCAAGCGGCGCAGGCGCCGCTTGCGCCGTGAATTATAAATAATATTTCATTTGACGATGCACTTGATTGCCTTTTGCCGGTCGGCGGTACGGCTTTCTGGTTGTCGGGATATTCGTCATCCTTGACGTAACCTGTTATGCATGGCATAGCTTGTTACGGAAAATTCATAAGATATTGCAACAATAATATAATGTTGTTGCGGGCCGAATCGGGCGGGGAGAGCGGTGTTGGTGGAGTCGGGGCCGAGGACGCGCCTGCGCGCGGCGCGGACCTATGGCCGGCCGGCGTCTCGAGGCCGCGTTCCGACCCGGAAAGTCGCGTCTCACGTCTCGAAGGCGGAGCTTCGTACTCCGGCCGCGGCAGGGAGTCGGGTTCCCATGAAGATAATGATCGCATCCGAGTTGAAGGCGATCGATTACGCGAACGTTGCCGCCGGCAACATCGTGTACAGGCCGGACCTCGAACGGAAGTCCGAGCGGATAGTCGCCAGCGAGCTTGCCGAATTGAGGCCGGACTGCCTGATCGTCCGCGTTCCTCCTTCGCAAGACACCCTGCGGCGGTGGCATGACACGTTCGGGCCGGATGCCGTCCCGGACCTGATCTTGCTGACGCAGGAGGGGGGTTCGGTGCCGGCCTACGCGGGACTGCCGCGGCTGCGGGTGTCGGTCGTGCCCGAAGGCGGGGGCGAGCTGGGAGCGCTGCTGTGCGCCGAGGCGCGGGCGACGGCGGACCTCGCCGGGCTTTCCGCCTCGCCCGCCGCCGGCTTTCCCGCCTCGCGCGGAGCCCCCTCCGTCGCGATCGTCGGCGCCGGGATCGTCAACCTGATGACGGCGTTCGAACTGCTGAACCACGGCTTTGCCGTGACGGTCGTCGAAGCCGGCCCCGACCCGCGCAAGGACACCGCCTCGCGCCGGCACGGCTGCACCTTCGGCGGTTGCGACGCCCGCATCTTCTCGTTCAACGAAAGCCGCCACCATCATCTCCGCGGCCTCGACGTCGACCAGGGGACGAACGTCCAGTTCTGGCGGGGCATTTCCGACGGCGGGTGGCTTTCCGCCGACCCGGCGCGGCTCGAGCCGGCCGACGCGCGCTGGATCGACGCCTTCGCCCGCGTGCCGCCATGGCTGGCGGCGCGATACAACGGCGACATCATCTCCTTCAACGTCGAGAGCTGGCGGTCGTGGCGCGCCTGCCTCGAGGAACAGCCGGAGCTGTTCGCCGACGTCGGCCTGCATGACGGGCTGCTGCGCCTCTACGCGACCGCCGAGAAGTACGCGCGCGCCCTGGTCAACGAGCGGGCGCTCGGCTCCGTGGTCCGCGAACTCGACCCCGGCGCGCTGGGTGCCGAGTTCCCGTCGCTGGACGAGGCGGTGCGCGGCGGGCACGTCGCCGGCGCGCTGGAGGTGAGCGGGTTCTCCATCAACATCCACAAGCTCGGCTGCCGGCTGGTCCGCATCGCCGAGGCGCGCGGCGCGCGCTTCATGTACGACAGCGCCGTGACGGGCGTCGTCCGCGACGCTGGCGGGCGCGTCGCCGCGATACGGTGCGGCGACGCGGAGCTGGCCTGCGACCACTACGTGTTCTCCAGCGGCGCCTATTCCCACCACCTCCTGCGCGAGCTGGGCTCCGCCGGGTCGGTCGCCCCGGTGATCGGGATGTGGCTGACGCTGCTCGACCACCCTCCCTATCTCGACCTGCCGCTCAAGATCTCGCGCTCGGGCTTCGCGTCGAGCGGGGCGGCGGAGGGGGCGAACGTCATCGCCGGGACCGATTGCGACGGAAGGCGCGTGATCCATCTCAGCTCCGGGCACGGCTATATCGGCATCCACAACCGCGATCCGGACCGCGCATTGCTGGCGGAGCTCGGGAAGGCCGTCCTCGAGACGGCGGCGCAGTACTTCCCGTCCAAGTTCGAGCGGACCCGCGCCGCGGGCGGGCTGCCGGAGGACATGACGTACTGCATCCGGCCATGGACGCCGGACGGCCTCGGCATCTTCGAGACGCTGCCGGCCGGCGGCGGGGGGAAGGTGGTCGTGACCGGCGGCCACAACACCGGCGGCTTCGCGCAGTCCCCCAGCGTCGCCAGGGCGGTCCGCCTCGCGCTGCAGGGCGAATCCCATCCCATGCACGCGCTCTACCATCCGCGGCGCTTCGCGAACTTCGCGGAGGTCGGGGCGGCATGATGCGGATCGCGATCGTCGGCCTGGGGCCGTGGGGCCTGTGCGTCCTCGACAGGATCGTCGCGCGCATGCTCCGCGGGGAGCATGCCGGCCCCGTGCGGGTGGACGTCTTCGAGCCTGCGACGCCCGGCGCCGGCGTCCATGCGCCCGACCTGCCGGACTACCTTCTGCTGAACACGCCCTGCGGCCAGGTCAGCCTGTTCGGCGACGCCCCGCCTTCCGATGGCGTGGAGCAGCTCGATTTCTTCGCGTGGTGCCGCCGCTCGGGCCACCAGGTCGCCGAGCCCGGCCCCACGGCCGGGGCCCGGCACCTTCGCCCGGTCGAGCCGAACGACTTCCTGCCGCGGCGCCTGCTGGGCGGCTACCTGGAATGGGTCTACGGCCAGCTCCTGCGCCGCGCGCCGGCCGACCTGCGCATCGTCCTGCATCCCGTCGAGGCCGTCGACGTCGTCCCGGACCCGGAAGGGGGCGAGCTGGTCCTGGCCGAGGACGGCCGGGCGGTGGGCGCCGACTGCGTGTTCCTGACCATCGGCCACACGGCGCCGGGAGCCGGCGCCTATCCCGAAGGCTTCCTCGCGCCCTATCCCACGACGCGGCTCGACGAGCGCGTCGGCGCCGGTGGGACGGTGGCGATCGCTGGCATGGGGCTGGTCGCGGTCGACGTCCTCACGGCGTTGACGACGGGACGCGGCGGGGCCTTCGTGCGCCGGTCTCCCGGCGGCCGCCTGCGCTACGTCGCCGGCGGGGCGGAGCCGAGGATCGCGCTGTTCTCGCGCAACGGTTCGCTGTTCCGCTGCCGTCCCGCGACCGGGCTGGACCGCGCCGCGCCCTACCGGCCGATCATCGTGACCGACGAGGCCGTGCGCGCCGTCCTCGCGGCGGACCGCGGCGACGGCGTCGACCTGCACCGCTCGGTGATGCCGATGCTGTGCGCGGAGATGCGCGCCGTCCATGCCGAGCGCCACGTCCTGCTGGCCGAGGGCGAGGCGGCGGCCCACGACCTTCGCGACCGGCTGCGCGCGGCCTGGGACGCCGGCCTGTTCGAGCAGGCGGTCGAGGCGGCCGAGGCCGGCTACGGGCGATACGACCCGCGCCGGCGGTGTTTCGGGGTGCATGAGGAGCGCTGCGCGGACAGCGCCGCCTACCAGGACGCGATGGTCGGGCTGCTGGCCGAGGATCTGGCCGACTGCGGGCGCGGCGAGGCGGCAAGCCCCCGCAAGGCCGCGGACGAGATGCTCCGCGTGCTGCGCAACGCGATCCGCGCCTGCGTCGATTACGGCAGGCTGGACCCGTCCTCGCACGGCGACTTCTACGGGCGCATCGCCAGCATGATCAACCGGGTGATCGTCGGCCCGCCGCTGCGGCGCGGCGAGGAGCTGATGGCCCTGATCGATGCCGGGATCGTCTCGATGCCCTTCGGCTCGGCCCCGCGGCTGCTGCGCGACCATGCGCGCGGCGGCTGGCGGGTGGACTCCACGACGCTGGCCGAGCCCGCCTCCTGGGCCGTGGACCACGTCGTGGCCGGCTATCTGCCGCCTCCCCTGGTCGAGGACACCAGCTCGCGCCTGATCGCGGCGCTGCGCGATTCCGGCCGGGTGCGCGCCTTCACCAACCGCGGCGCGCATGCCGCCGGCATCGACGTCGGCGAGCACGCGCACTGCATCCGGCGCGACGGCACGATCGAGCCGGGCCTGCTCGCCCTCGGCCCCCTCGTCGAGGGCGCGCGCTACTTCAACCACTACATCCCGTCGCCCGGAAGCCGTCGGCGCGCGTTCGAGGACGCCGAGGCCTGCGTCGGCCGGCTCTTCTCGCGCGCCGCCGCGCCGCATCAGCACAGGAGCACCGCGTGAACGACCTCTACTTCTCCAAATCCGGCAACTCCCTGCGCGCCCTCCTCGCGCTGGAGGAGTGCGGTCTTTCCTACACGCCCCACAAGCTGGACCTCGCGAACGACGCGCACAAGACGCCGGAACTGCTCGCCCTGAACCCGCTGGGGGCACTTCCCGTGCTGGTCCACCGCCCGGCCGGCGCCGACGCCCCGCTGGTGCTGACCCAGTCCGCCGCCATCGTCCTGTTCTGCGCGGAGACCAGCGGGCGGTTCATCCCGGCGGAGACGGCGGCGCGCGCCGAGGTGCAGCGCTGGTTCATGACCGCGATCACCGATGCCCAGCCGCTCAGCCAGTGGCTGCTCTACCTGACGAACAACGTGCCGGATCTCGGCGAGGGCGCGAAGACCTATCTCGCCGGGCGGTTCATCGGCCTGATGCGCACCATCGACGCGCATCTGGCGCAAACGGCATCGTCGTCCGCGGCGGACGGCTACCTGTGCGGGGCGTTCTCCATCGCCGACATCGCCCTGTTCCCGGTGGTCAACATCCGGCGCCCCCTGCTGGAGGCCGCCGGCGGCTTCGGCCCGCTTCTGGGCTGGGCGGAGCGCGTGGCGGCGCGCCCGGCGGTACGCAAGGCGCTGGCCGCCTGACCGGCGGCGCGGGGACGGGTCTGGACATGCGGGACGGGGATCGATGAGCGACGAGACGATGACGCGGCCGGGCGCGGACATGCGCCGCGACCGGATCAGGCCGGCGCGTCCCGGGGACGCCCGGGCCTGCGAGGCGATCGCCCACGCGGCCTACGCGAAATACGTGCCGCGCATGGCGAAGAAGCCTTCGCCGCTGTTCTACGACTACGACAAGGTCGTCGCCGAGGGGTTCACCCATGTCTGGGAGCAGGACGGCGCGGTCGTGGCCATGGTCACGCTGATCCCGCGCGAGGACCATCTCCTGCTGCGCAACCTCGTCGTCCTTCCGCAATTCCAGGGCAAAGGGATCGGCCGCGTGTTCATGGCCTTCGCCGAGGACCAGGCGCTCGGGCACGGCTTGGCGCGCATCCATCTCTGGACGAACGAGGCGATGTCGGAGAACGTCCCCTATTACGAGGCGCTCGGCTACGCCGTTCGGGAGCGCGCCGTCGTCGACGGCTACTCCCGCATCTTCATGGCCAAGGCTCTGTGACGCCGCGGCGCTCCACCGCCGGCCTCCAGGCCGGCCACCTTGAAGACCACGACTGGAAGACGACATGACGACGAACGCCCCCGGCAAGGCCGGCACCGCCCGCAATCCCGCCACCGTCTGGACGGTCCCGGAGCCGTTGCGCGCCATCTACTCCCATGCCTGCGAGGTGCGTTCCAACGTCCGCACGCTCTTCATCTCCGGGCAGTTCGGCGTCGACCCGCAGGGCGGCATCCCGGCCGACTTCGAGGGCCAGTGCGCGAACGCGATGGACAATGTCGAGCGGCTGCTCGCCGATGCCGGCATGACCAGATCCGACATCGTGAAGCTCAGCTACTTCCTCGTCCGGACCGAGGACGCGCCGAAGCTGGCGGAGATGCGGCGCGGGCGCTGGGCGACCGACGATCCGCCCTCCGTCACCATGCTGGTCGTCTCGGCCCTGGCCCGGCCCGACTTCCTGATCGAGATCGAAGCCGTCGCCGCGGCGCAGTGACGGGGACCTTCCCATGACCACGCGACCTATGCATCCTCCCGGGGGGGCGCCGCCGTCCCTGAAGCGCGAGGACTTCACCGAGGAGCGGATACAGCGCTTCGCGGAGCTGGCCCTGCGCGCGGGGTTCCGGGTGACGACGCAGGCCGAGCGCGAGGCGAGCCTGCGCGACACGCTGGCGCGGCGGCCGGCCGGGACGGATGTCTGGGTCTTCGGCTTCGGGTCGCTGATGTGGAACCCGGCGATGCACGTCGCCGAGAGCCGGCCCGCGAGGATTACCGGCTACCGGCGCCGCTTCTGCCTCGACCAGCGCTACGGGCGCGGCTCCCCCGAGGTCCCCGGCGCCATGCTCGGCCTCGACGAGGGCGGGGAGATCCACGGCGTCGCGCATCGCATCGCCGAGGAGCTGCTGCAGGACGAGCTGACCATCTTGTGGCGCCGCGAGATGCCGAGCGGCGCCTACCTCCCGGAATGGATCGAGGCCGAGGTCGGCGGAGAGGCCCGGGCCGTCCTGACCTTCGTGAGCGACCGCGCGCACAGCCGCTACATCGACCTGCCGGAAAGCGAGCTGGTCGCGCGCCTGGCGATGGCGGAAGGGCAGAGCGGGACGAACAGGGCCTATCTCTACGAGACCGTGGAATGCCTCGAGGCACTCGGCATCGACGATCCCTACCTGACCGGCATCGCCTCGAAGGTCCGCGGCTACCGAGTGCGGCGGGGACTGGAGCCGTGACCGCGACCGCCGGCATCGCCGGGCCCATCGGCGCCCGGTGGCGGACGCTGCCCCCCAACGCGCGCGGCGCCGTCCTGGTGCTGCTGTCCGGGATCGGCTTCACGTCGGTGAACATGCTCGTGAAGGTGATCGGCGGCGAGCTTCACGCGTTCCAGATCGCCTTCTTCCGGGTGTTCTTCGGCTTCCTGGTCATCATCCCCTTCGCCCTCCACCAGGGCCTCCCGGCCCTGCGGACGCGGCATCGCTTCGGCCACGTGCTGCGTGCCGTCTTCGGCATGGGCGCGATGTACTGCACCTTCTATGCGGCGATCCATCTGCCGCTCGCGGACGTCACCGCCTACGGCTTCACGAAGGCGTTCTTCGTGGTGGTGTTCGCCCACTTCGTGCTCGGCGAGCGGATCTACCGGAGCCGGACGATCCCGATCTGCCTCGGCTTCGTCGGGGCCCTGATCCTGCTGCGGCCGGGCTTCGGGATCGAGCCGGCCGCGGTCGTGGCCCTGCTGGCCGCCGTCTTCATGGCGCTGGTCGTCGTCATGATCGCGAAGCTCGGCCGCAGCGAGCCGTACTGGACGGTGATGTTCTGGTTCGGGGTGCTGTCGACCTGCATCGCGATCGGCCCGGCGCTCGCGGTGTGGCAGCCGCTGTCGTGGACGCAGCTCGGCATGCTGGCCGCGATCGGCGTGCTGGGCGTCACGGCGCAGACCCTGATGCTGCGCGGCTTCACGATCGGCGACACGACGGCGATGGTGAACTTCGAATACGTGCAGCTTCTCTACGCCGTCCTCTACGGCGTCTTCCTCTTCTCCAACTATCCCGACGTCTGGACCATAACCGGGTCGCTCGTCATCGTCGCGTCCGCCTCCTACGTTGCGCGCCACGGCCACAAGCCGGGCGGGCGGGGGGCGGCCGAGCAGGCGCGGGACACCGACCGGAACTGATCGAGGACAAGGAACATGGACGAACGCATCTCCGAGATACAGCACCTGCTGCAGACCTATTTCGACGGCTGGTACGAGTGCGACGCCGGCAAGCTGCAGTCGGTCTTCCATCCGTCGTGCCATCTGGTGTGCATCATCGACGGCGCGCTGGACGACGACGACCTGCCGAAGGTGCTGGCCAGCGTGGCCAGGCGGGAGAGCGGCGCCAGCCGGGGCGCTCCCCGGCACGACAGGGTGCTGATGCTCGACGTGGCCTCGCCCACCACGGCGATGGCCAAGGTCGAGCTGTCGATCAACGCCAAGCTGTTCACCGACTATCTGAGCCTGCTCCGCGTGGACGGGCGCTGGCGGATCATGGCCAAGGTCTTCTCGTTCAGGCCGCTCGCGGACTGATCGGCGGGCACGGTTCCAGGGGGCTATCGATGGACTGGACGGAAATCGCGGCCCTGCCCACGGCGGCGCTGTCGCGCGTCACGGACGCGCAGGACCTCCGCGCCCGGTTCGAGGGGCCGGGCGACCACGTCGTCCGGCGCCAGCTCGACCGGCTGGACGCCCACGGCCGCCGCTTCGTCGAGCTGTCGCCGTTCCTCCTGCTGGCGTCGGGCGACCCGTCGCGCGGCCTCGACGTCAGCCCTAGGGGGGATGCTCCCGGCTTCGTCAGGGTTCTCGACGATACGCGCCTCGTGCTCCCCGACAGGCCCGGCAACAACCGCCTCGACACGTTCCACAACATCCTGGCATGGCCCTCGGTGGCCCTGCTGTTCCTGGTCCCGGGGCTGCGCGAATGCTTCCGGGTCAACGGCGAGGCGACGGTCTGCGACGAGCCCGCGTTGCGCGCGGCCTGCAGCGCCCAGGGCAGGGAGCCGAAGCTGGTCGTCGTCGTCGACGTGAAGGAGGCGTTCTTCCATTGCGGCAAGGCGGCGATCCGCTCCCGCCTCTGGGAGGACGACCACCGGGCGGAGCGCGGCGCCTTCCCCTCGCTGGCGGAGATCACGGCCGACCAGATCCGCGGGCGCGAGCGGCTCGACGAGATCGCCGCGAAGGTCGACGCCAACTACAAGCTCAACTTCTACTGACGCCGGCGGCCCCGTGGCTCAGGCCTCGGCGAGGAAGCGCCCGATCATCCCGACGACCGCGTCCTCGCGCTCGCGGTGCGGCACGTGCCCGGTATCGGGAAGGATGTGCGCGGTTCCCCGTCCCGCGGCGATGCGCCGGGGATGGATTTCGGACCCGTATTCGTCCCGGTCGCCATGGATCGCGAGCACCGGGCAGCGGATGGCCGCCAGGGCGGGCTCCAGCGTCCACTGCGCGAAATCGGGCGAGAGCCAGGTCTCGGTCCAGGCGTCCACGACCCAGCGGGCCTTGTCGCCGTGGTACTTCGCCAGCCTCGCGAGGTTCGCGGGGTCCTGGAACTCGCCTCGCGCGGCGCGGATGCCCGCAAGCGTCCTGTCCTCGGCGAAGGTCTGGGCGGCGATCGTGACGAGGGCCCGGCACCGCGCCGGGAACCGGGCCGCCGTCTCGATCGCCATGCCGCCGCCGACGCTGTGCCCGCAGGCGACGAAGTCCGAGATGCGGAGCCGTTCGCACAGCGCCGGGACCGCGTGGCCGGCCTCCCGGGCGACGAAGCCGGACCCGACCCGCCCCGGATGCGGGTCCGAGCGGCCGAAGCCGAGACGGTCATAGGCGATGACGCGCCGCCCCGTCGCTGAGGCGAGGCGCGCGGGGAACCCGCGCCACAACGCCACGCAGCCGAGGCTGTCGTGGAACAGCAGGACCGGCGCCGCCCGCTCCGCCCCGGGGGCTTGCGGCGTCCAGGTCTTGGCGAACAGGCGGCCGTCCTCCACCGGGATCGTCCATTCCGCCTCTTCCACGTTCACGGGGCTGGTCTCGGGCATCGGCCTGTCGCGATCGTCGCAGTTCGGGACGGCGGTTATGCACCGGCGGCGCGCGGGACGCCAGTCCGGACGATCCGGGCCGCTCCACGGCTCCGCTTGACGGAACCATAACTCCGTGGTTATGAGTCAACGTATAGCCGCGGGGTTATCGGTCCCGGGCGCCGTCTTCGAAGGAGGTCTCATTGAACTGGAACGCCTGGGTCCGCCGGATCCATCGCTGGCTGTCCATCGCCTTCACCCTGGCCGTGATCGCCAACCTCGCCGCCATGGGGCAGGGGGAACCCGCCCCGTGGGTGGGGCTGCTGGCGCTGTTCCCGCTGGTCCTGCTCCTGCTCTCCGGCCTGTACCTGTTCGCGCTGCCCCATGTCGCGCGGCTGCGCGGCGTGCGGCGCGCGGCCGGGTAGAGGGAAGCGGGCCGGTCAGGCGCCCAGCACCAGCGTCGCGGCGATCGCGCACATGACGGCGCCGATCGCCGCCTCCAGCACCCGCCACGCGCCGGGCCGTCCGAAGACCGGCCGCAGCAGGCGCGCGCCGTAGCCGAGCGAGAAGAAGAACGCGAAGGACGCCGTCATCGCGCCCAGCGCGAAGGCGCCCTTCTCCGCCTCGAACTGCGTGGACACGGACCCGACCAGCACCACCGTGTCCAGGTAGACATGCGGGTTCAGCCAGGTCAGCGCCAGGCAGGTCGCCAGCGTCGGGCCGAGGCCGGCGGGAAGGCCGGCCGCCGGGACCAGCGCGTCGCCGGAGCGGGCCGCCGCCCGGAAGCTGCGCAGGCCGTAGACCAGCAGGAAAGCCGCGCCCGCATACCGCATCGCGGTCTCGAGCCAGGGCAGCCAGCGGGCGGCCTGGGCGAAGCCGGCGACTCCCGCCAGGATCAGCAGCGCGTCCGACACCGCGCAGGCCAGGCAGATCGCCAGGATGTGCTCGCCGCGCAGGCCCTGGCGCAGCACGAAGGCGTTCTGCGCCCCGATCGCGACGATCAGGCTGAGGCCGAGCAGGAAGCCGGGCAGGAAAGCGGACGTCATGGGCCACCCCGTTGCGAACATGCTTCCGCTAGCACGCCCGCCGCCATTAGAGTAGTTAAGCTTTCTTGCCCTGGTTAAGGAACGCTAATCCGTGCTCGACTACGCCCTGCTCGGCGCCCTGGCCGCGGTCCTGCGCACCGGCAGCTTCGAGCGTGCCGCGCGCCAGCTCCACGTCACGCCCTCGGCCGTCTCCCAGCGCATAAGGCTGCTGGAGGAGCGGACGGGGGCGATCCTGGTGGTGCGCGGCAATCCCTGCACCGGCACGCCGGCGGGCCGGCGCCTGTGCCAGCACGCGGAACGGGTGGCGCTGCTGGAAAGCGAGCTGGACCGCGAGTTTCCGGCCGTCGGCCGGGACGGGCCGTCGGTGACGCTGCGCATCGCGGTGAACGCCGACAGCCTCGCCACGTGGTTCGTCCCCGCGATGGCCGAGGTCCGGGACTGCCTGTTCGACCTCGTCCTCGACGACCAGGAGCACAGCGCCGACTGGCTGCGCCGCGGCGAGGTGCTGGCGGCCGTGACGGCCGGCGCCAAGCCGGTGCAGGGCTGCGACAGCACGCCGCTCGGCGCGCTGCGCTACGTCGCGACCGCCAGCCCGGACTTCGTCCGCAGGCATTTCCCCGGCGGCCCGGACCGCGACTCGCTGGCCCGCGCGCCGCGCCTGACCTTCAACGGTAAGGACCGGCTGCAGACGCTGTGGGTGCATCAGGCCTTCGGGGCGGAGATCGACGCCCCCAGCCATTGGCTGCCCTCGAGCCAGGCCTTCGTCGATGCCGCCAGGGCCGGCCTCGGCTGGGGAATGAACCCGGAGCCGCTCGTCGCCGGGCACCTGCGCGACGGCAGCCTGGTCCCCCTGGTCCCGGGCCAGCCGCTGGACGTCTCCCTGTTCTGGCAGCGCAGCCGCATCGCGAGCGGCACGCTCGCCGACCTCAC
>NZ_DASYHS010000152.1:0-3054 GCF_035998295.1 Arenibaculum sp.
CCTGGCCTCGGCCGCCAACACCGGGCCCGTGACCCTGGACGCCGGGCCGGGGGCGGTGAGCCTGCGCAGGGGCGACGGCACCGTGCCGCTCGCCGCCGGCGACCTGCGCCCCGGCCACGTCGTCGGCGTGAAGTACGACGCCTCCGGCGGCGGGCGCTTCCGGCTGCTCCATCCGGCGCTGCCGGCGCCGACCGCCGCCGACGCGGGCAGGACGCTCCAGGTCGACGCCGCCGGCACCGGCTATCAACTGGCCGGGCCGCTTCACGGCTTCAGGAACTCGGTCATGAACCCGGCCTTCGACGTTTGGCAGCGCGGCACCAGCTTTTCGAATACCACGGGATACACGGTCGACCGCTGGTACACGCCCGGTTTCGACAGCGTGTCGCGGCAGGAATTTCCAGCCGACCAGACGGACGTTCCCGACAATCCCCGCTACTTCCTGCGCTGCGCCAAGACGACGGCCACGACGCAGGACCGCGTCGACCACCGGATGGAAGACCTGACCCGCTTCTTCGGCCGGCGGATCACGGTCAGCTTCCATGCCCGGGCGGGAGCGCCCGTGACGACGACATGGTTCATCGGGCGTGAATATGGAGCCGGAGGGTCGGGTCCCGCCTACGAAAGCATCGGCAGCGCCGGCCTGACCAGTGCTTGGCAGAAGTTCACCTTCACCTACACCGTTCCGCCCCAGGGGGCCGCGACATTGGGCACCGGCCACTTCCTCGTTCTTCACAAGAGCGACAACTCGGGAGCGGTCTATATCCTCGACATTGCCAATGTTCAGGTGGAATTCGGCCCCGTTGCCACGCCTCTCGAGCGGCGGCCGTTCGGGATCGAGTTGACGCTGTGCCAACGGTACTACGCGAAGAGCCTGCCTTATGGAATGGCTCCCGACGACGGGACGAACGTCTACGGCAATGCCCTCTTCTCGCGCGTCGAGGTCAGCGGGCACATATACCAGATGCAGGCCTTCCCGGTGCCGATGCGCGCCATTCCCGTCGTGACCTTCTACAATCCGAGGCAGGGTGGAGCGGTCGGACGATGGTCCGACGGCGTCGCCGACGCCAACGCGCCGGCCGGTATCGGCCATGTCAACACGAATGGCTTTCTCGGCGACACCGGGGCCATCGTGGCGACGGGCAACTGGTACTTGCACTGGGCAGCGGACGCGGAACTATGACGCGGCCGGCGGCGGCCGGATCGCTCACATCGGCTCGAAGTGGAAGGACTTGATGAAGCAATCCCGGGGCTGGCCGATCGCGAAGGCGATGCAGTCGATCAGCGACTGCGGGGCCAGCCCCGATCCGGGCCCGCGCGGCGTCGCGTCCCAGTCGGGGCCGAGCGGGTCGGGGTTGCGGAAATCGGGCGGGTAGAGCGAGATGACCCGGATGCCTTCAGCGCGCAGCCGACGGCCCAGGATGTCCGCGAACCCCGCCTGGGCGTGCTTGGCGGCATAGAAGGCGTCGTGCGCGGGGGAGCCGGAGAAGCCCGGCACCCCGCAGGACGACACCAGGGTGACGATGTCCGGGCGTGCCGAGGCGCGCAGCAGCGGCAGGAAATGCTTCACCGCCAGGATCGTCCCGGTCGCGGCCGACGCGATCGTCTCGACGATGTCGGCATCCGCCGCCGCGGTCAGGTCCTCGCCCTCCAGCCAGCGCGCCGCGTTGTTGACGAGAACGTCGACATGGCCGGTGATGTCGCCGACACCGGCCGCGAAGCGCTGGACCTCCTCCGGGCGTGCGAGGTCGCAGCCGAAGGCATGAACGCGCCCGCCAGGGCCGAGGCCGGCGATCTCGTCGGCCACCCGGCGCGCCGCGTCCAGGCTGCGGGCCGACAGGAACACCTGCGCGCCGCCGCGCGCGAAATGGATCGCGAGGCTGCGGCCGAAATCGCGGCCGGCGCCGGTGACGACGACGCGGAGACCCGCGAACGGCATGACGGCCTCCCCGGGCTCAGGCCTCGGCGCGCCAGATCGGTTCCTTCAGCTTGTCGAGCAGCGCCGCGTGGGCCTCGATCTCCTCGGGCAGGGGCGCGTGCGGCCGCGGTTCGCGGAAGGCGCGCGGCGTCTCGATCCCGGCGGTTCCCGCCGCCGTGCCGTCCCCGCGCGCCGCACCCAGCACCAGGTCGGGCTGGCGGCCGCCGCACAGCTCCAGATAGACCTCGCCCAGGAGCTGGGCGTCGAGCAGCGCCCCGTGCAGCACGCGGTTGGAGTTGTCGATCCCGAAGCGCCGGCACAGCGCGTCCAGGCTGGCCGGCGCTCCCGGGAACTTCTGGCGGGCCATCGCCACCGTGTCGAGCGCGCGCGTCATCGGCAGCGTCTTCAGGCCGAGGCGCGTCAGCTCGGCGTTGATGAAGCGCATGTCGAACTCGGCGTTGTGGATCACGAGCCGGGACTCGCCGACGAAGTCCAGGAACTCGCCGACGACCGCGGCGAACACCGGCTCGTTCGCCAGGCGGTCGGCGGTCAGCCCGTGGACGGCCGCCGCCTCGGGCGGGACGTCGCGCTCGGGATTGATGTAGCGGTGGAAATGCGCGCCCGTCGGCATGTGGTTGATCAGCTCGACGCAGCCGATCTCCACGATGCGGTGGCCCTGCAGCGGGTCGAACCCGGTCGTCTCGGTATCGAGGGCGATCTCGCGCAGCATTCCCGTCCTCACTCCTGCCGGCCGACGTGCCGGACCGTCATCCCTCCCGGCCCACGGGCCGGACCGCCACCATGCGGCGGCCGGACCCGTAGCGCAAGCGCCGGATCGGCGCGTAGCCGCGCGGCGGCCAGACGCGGCCCTCGCGCGGCTTCAGCCCGGCGACGAGCCGTTCCAGCGCCGCGCGGGTCGGCGCCCGGCCGAGGCCGGTCGGCACGACGAAGTCCGCGCGCCGGCGCTTCTCCCGGTCGGGCATCTGGCGGGCCAGGATCTGCGCCAGCTTGCCCGGCGTCATGCCGGGCCGCGCCAGCACCCGGGCGCGCTGGACGAAGGCCGGCGCGCTCACCACCGCGATCGCGTCGACGCGGCGCTCGTTGCCGGACTCGAACAGCAGCGGGATGTCCAGCACCGC
>NZ_DASYHS010000162.1:0-26944 GCF_035998295.1 Arenibaculum sp.
AAAAGCGCACGAAGGCGCGACTTCTCGCCAAGGGAGACCGGCGGCAACGACATGGGCTGGATTCTCCGAATCACCGACAGCCCACAGAATCACGACCAGCGCAATTCGTAAACCGCCGTTAACCCGAGTTCGCAGCCCTGGATCCGGGCCGCCGGCCCTTGACGAACCTCATGATGCCCTCATACGGAACCCTCGCGTGAAAAGACGTCTCGCCGCCTCGCCGGCCGCTTCCGCCCTCCTCCTCGCCCTGGCCTTCGCACCCATCGGCATTCCGGCCGCCGCGGTAGAGCTGGACCCCGTGTCCACCCGGCACGAGCTGGCGTTGCCCGACGGCGCGCTCGCCTACCGGGCCGTCGCCGAGACCCTGCCCGTCCGAGACGCGGCGGGCGAGGCGACCGCCCAGGTCGCGGTGATCTCCTACCTTGCCGAAGGCGCGGAGCCGGGTACGCGTCCCGTCACCTTCGTGTTCAACGGCGGCCCGGGAGCCTCCTCGGCCTATCTCCACCTGGGCGCGCTCGGCCCGCGCGTGCTGTCGACCGGGCCCGACGGCGGCGTTCCGGCGCCGCCTGCGCGCCTGCGGGACAATCCCGATACCTGGCTCGCCTTCACCGACCTGGTGTTCATCGACCCGGTCGGCGCCGGCTACAGCCGGGCGACGGACCCGGGCAGCGACGCGGGCAAGGCGTTCTGGAGCGTCAGCGGCGACCGCGACAGCCTCGCCGAGGTGATCCGCCTGTGGCTGACGCGCAACGCGCGCTGGCAGTCGCCCAAGTTCCTCGCCGGCGAAAGCTACGGCGGCTTCCGGGCGGCCCTGGTGGCGCGCACGCTGCTCGACGAGCAGGGAGTGGCGCTCAACGGCCTTGTCCTGATCTCGCCGGCGCTGGAGTTCTCGACAATCACGACCGGTCCCGCCGACGTCCTGCCCTGGGCGCTGATGCTCCCTTCCATGGTCGCCTCCGCCCGCGCGCAGGGCAGGGGCGAGGCCGGCCCGCCGATCGAGGAGGTCGAGCGCTGGGCACTGACGGACTATCTGACGGGGATCGCGGCCATCGGGCCGTCCGGCCCCGGCCCCGCGTCCGAGGTCGTGGACCGGGTTGCCGGCCTGCTCGGGCTGGAGCGCGACCTCGTGCGGCGGTATCACGGGCGGGTCCCGGCCTGGGTCTTCGCCGAACGCCTGCTCGGCGACACCGGCTATGCACTCAGCCTCTACGACGGCGCGCAGGCCGGCCCGGACCCGCAGCCGGGGCGCAGCGGGCCGGACCCGCAACTCGAAGCGACCAGGGCGCCTTTCTCCACCGCCTACAACGCCTATGTCCGCAACGAACTGCAACTCGACACGGAGGTGCCGTTCCGCCTGCTCGACGAGCGGCCGTCGCGCAACTGGAACTGGGAGGGGGCCAGGGGCGGCCCCGGGCGGATGGACGGGGCGATGGACGACCTGGCCGAGGTGATGGCGCTGACGCCCGGGATCGGCGTGCTGGTCGTGCATGGCCGGACCGACATGGTGACGCCCTACATGGCGTCGCGCTGGCTGCTCGACCGCATCGATCTGCCGGAGGAGATCCGCGCCCATGCCAGCCTGGAGGTGCTGGACGGCGGCCACATGATGTACCTGATCCCCGAGCAGCGGAAGGCGCTGGGCGCCGCGGCGGCGGAGTTCTACCGCGAGCGCACGCCGGTCTCCTGAGCGGGCGCCGTCATGCGTGGTCGGGGGCGGGCGCGGGGGCGGGGAGCCGCTTCTCCATGAACAGGCTCAGCGGGTCGGGTGGGTAGCCCGCGAACGGGCCGCGTTCCACGTACCCCGTCGCCCGGTAGAGCGCGATCGCCTCCGGCTGGTGGATGCCCGTCTCCAGGCACAGCCGGTCCAGCCCTTCCTCCCGCGCCACGGCTTCGAGGAAGGCGAGCAGCCGGCGTCCGAGGCCGAGCCCGCGGGTCTGCGGGCGGACATACATCCGCTTGAGTTCGCCGTATCCCGCCGGGTCGATCCGCAGCGCGCCGCAGCCGACCGGCCGGCCGCCGGCACGCGCGACCGCGAAGCGGCAGTCCGGCGCCGCCAGCGCGGCGACGTCGAGGAGGTGGTTGGATTCCGCCGGGTACAGGCCCGACAGGTAGGCGTCGAGCGCCTCGACCAGGGGTAGGACGTCGGCCCCGTCCGGCGCCTCGATCCCGATCTCGACGTCACCTGCGGTCATCGGCCTTACTCCAGCGGCGCGCCCTGGGCGACCCAGCGGCCGAGCAAGTCGCGCTCCGCCGGCGTCATGCCGGTCAGGTTCGCGAGCGGCATCGCGTCGGTCGCGACGGCCTGGGCGTGGATCGCCTGGGCGAGGGCGGCGATCTGGGCCGGCTGCTCAAGCAGGATGCCCTTGGGCGGCTGGTCGAAGCCCTCCACCGTCGGCCGCGCGGCGTGGCATCCGGCGCAGTGGGTCGCGATCACGGGCCGGACCTCGGCGAAGGCGACGCGCGCCGCCGCGTCGGCGGTCCCCGGCCCCGCGGGACCGGAGCGGGGCGTGGCGACGAAGGCCAGGGCGGCCAGCGCCGCCGCCGCGGCCGGGATCAGCCAGGGCCGGTGCCGGCCGCGGTTCTTGAGGTTGAAGTAGTGGCGGATCGTGATCGACACCGCGAACAGACCGGCGAGGATCGCCCAGTTCCAAGCCGGCGCGAAGGTCGCGGGGTAGTGGTTGCTGATCATCGTGAACAGCACCGGCAGCGTGACGTAGTTGTTGTGGAGCGAGCGCTGCCGGCCCCGCTGGCCGAGGGCGGGATCGGGTGCCCGGCCCTCCTGCATCGCGGCGACGATCCGGCGCTGGTTCGGGATGATCACCATGAAGACGTTGGCGGCCATGATCGTGCCGAGCATGGAGCCGACCATGATGAAGGTCGCGCGGCCGGTGAAGACCTGCGACAGTCCCCAGGCGACCAGCACCGTCCAGGCGAAGATCAGCGCGCCGACCGCGACGTCGTTGCGTCCCTGCAGCCGCCGGCACGCGGTGTCGTAGACCGCCCAGCCCAGCAGCAGCACCGCCAGCGCCAAGCCCACGCCCGCCACCGGGGACAGGCCGGAGCCGGGCCGCACGAGCCATGTCCCGGCCCCGGCGAAATAGATCAGCGCCAGCAGGCTGAAGCCCGAGATCCAGGTCGCGTAGGCCTCCCACTTGAACCAGTGCAGCGCGTCCGGCAGCCGGGCCGGCGCGACGAGGAACTTCTGCATCTGGTAGAAGCCGCCGCCATGGACCATCCAGACCTCGCCATGGACGCCCTCCCTGGCCTCGGCCGGCGGCCGCAGCTGGTTCTCCAGCCAGATGAAGAAGAAGGACGTGCCGATCCAGGCGATCGCGGTGGCGACGTGGATCCACCGAAGGGCGAGGTTAAGCCATTCCGAGAGCGTGGCGTCCATGGTCATCCGTGCCGCTGGGGTCATCCGTGCCGCTGGGGAAGTCCCCGCCGGGCAACGGTCCATCCGTTGCGGGTCGGCAAAAGGTAGATGGAAACGCGAAGCGCCATCAAATTGTTTTTGGGACCGGGAACCCGGCCGAAATCGCGCTGGAGGTGCCGACAGCGGATGATATAATGTAACGTCTGCTTCCGCTTAAGATCGATCGTTCATGTCCGCTTCCCATGCGCACGACCACAGCCGGTGCATCAACGACGCGCTCGCCGCCGCCGACGCGGTGTGCGCCGAGCGCGGCGTGCGCCTGACGGAGATCCGACGGCGCGTCCTGGAGCTGGTGTGGCAGTCCCACCGCCCGGTCGGCGCCTACGACCTGCTCGACCGGCTGGCGTCGGAGGGGCGGCGGGCCGCGCCGCCTACCGTATACCGGGCGCTCGACTTCCTGATGGAGCACGGGCTCGTCCATCGCATCCATTCGCTGAACGCCTTCGTGGGCTGTGCCTGGGCCGGCGAGGGGCATTCGGCCAACTTCATGATCTGCTCGGGTTGCGGCGAGGCGGTGGAGTTCGACGGGACCGGCCTGACCGAAGCGATCGGCCGCATCGGCGCGGGGCACGGCTTCCGGGTCCGCTCGCAGGTGGTCGAGGTGATCGGCCGCTGCGCCGGATGCGCCGGGGAGGCGGGGCATGGCTGACGGCTCGGCCGCGATGCCGGAACTGGTCCGGCTCGAGGGCGTCGGCGTCCGCCTGGGCGAACGCGCGGTGCTGGAGGGGATCGACCTCGCGGTCCATGCCGGCGAGGTGGTGACGGTGCTCGGGCCGAACGGGGCCGGCAAGACCACGCTCGCCCGCGTCGTCCTCGGCCTGCAGCGGCCGGCGGCGGGCCGCGTCGTCCGCCGGCCCGGCCTCAGGATCGGCTACGTGCCGCAGCGGCTGACGGTCGACCCCGTGCTGCCCCTGACGGTGGAGCGGCTGATGACCCTGACCGGCCGGGCGCCGCGCGCCGACGTGCTGGCCGCCCTCGACGAGGTCGGCTGCGCGCGGCTCGCGCGCCAGGCGGTCGACACGCTGTCGGGGGGCGAGCTGCAGCGGGTGATGCTGGCGCGCGCGCTGCTGCGCCGGCCCGACCTGCTCGTCCTCGACGAGCCGGCCCAGAACGTCGACGTGCTCGGCCAGGCCGACCTCTACGACCTCATCGCCGGGATCAGGCGCAGCCACGGCTGCGGCGTCCTGATGATCTCCCACGACCTCCACGTCGTGATGGCGGCGACCGACCGGGTGATCTGCGTCAACGGCCATCTCTGCTGCTCCGGCACGCCGGAGGCGATCAGCCGCGATCCCCGCTACCTGTCGCTGTTCGGGGCCGCCGCGGCGCACAGCCTCGCGGTGTACCACCACGCGCACGGACACCGGCACGCGACCGACGGCAGCGTCGAGCCGATCGGCGCCTGCGGGCACGACCATGGCCACGGCCACGCGCACGCTCACGAGCCCCACGTCCATGGGGCCCATGCCCATGGGGAGGAGGGTCGGTGATGCCGGGCGCCTTCCTGCTCGACGATTTCCTGCTGCGCGCCCTTCTCGGCGGCGTCGGCGTCGCCATGGCGGTCGGCCCGCTCGGCTGTTTCGTGGTGTGGCGCCGGATGGCCTATTTCGGCGACACGCTCGCGCATTCGGCCCTGCTCGGCGTCGCGCTGGGCTTCCTGCTGGCGATCGACCTCACGGTCGGGATCGTCGCGACCTGCGTGGCGCTCGCCGTCGTCATCGTCCTGATGCAGGAGCAGCGGCGCTGGTCGACGGACACGCTGCTCGGCCTGCTGTCCCACTCCGCGCTGGCGATCGGCCTCGTCATCATCAGCGTGATGGACGGCGTGCGCATCGACCTGATGGGCTACCTGTTCGGCGACATCCTCGCGGTCGGCCGGGCCGACCTGGCGTGGATCTGGTCGGGGGGCGTGGTGGTGCTGGCCGGGCTCGCGGCGGTCTGGCGCCCGCTGCTGGCGCTCACCGTCCACGACGAGCTGGCGCGCGCGGAGGGCATACCGTCGCTGGCGGTGCGCCTCACCTTCACCCTTCTGCTGGCGGTCGTGATCGCGATCGCGATGAAGATCGTCGGCATCCTGCTGATCACGTCGCTGCTGATCATTCCCGCCGCCGCGGCGCGCCGTTTCGCGACGACGCCGGAAGGCATGGCGGTGGCCGCCTCGATCATCGGCAGCCTCGCCGTGGCCGCCGGCCTGTGGGGCTCACTGAACTTCGACACGCCGTCGGGCCCCTCCGTCGTCGTCGCGGCGCTGCTGATCTTCGTCGCCGTCCAGGCCGCGGGCGCGCTGCTGCGCCCGGCCAGGGGGGCCTGAGGCCTCAGCCCGCGCGCCAGCCGCAGGTGCCCTCGCTCGGGGCGGGCGGGATACCCGCCGGCCCGTGCGCTTCCAGCGCCATCACGGTCGCGACCGTCAGCGGGGTGGGCAGGCGGGTCAGATCGAACCAGCCCACCGCCTCGATCGCCGCCGGGTCCCGGTTGGCGGCGCAGCCATGGGCAAGGGTCGAGAGGAACACGGGCGCCACCCAGTGCACCCCCTCGGTCGCCGAGATCTGATTGACGACGCAAAGCAGGCGGTCCAGGTGGATGTCGAGCCCCAGTTCCTCCTTGATCTCGCGGATGGCGGCCGCCTCCACGGTCTCGAGGAACTCCACCTTGCCTCCGGGAAGGCCCCAATGCCCGGCTTCGGGATCCCGCCTGCGCTTCACCAGCAGCAGGCGCTTCTCGCCGTCGAGCACGAAGGCCCCGACGCCGACCCTCGCTTCGCGCAGTTCGACCATCTCCATTCCCCATTGTCCGCCGGAGCCGTTTCGTCGTCGTCGGCATCATAGCGATGGCGAAGTTGGTCCGCGAATGCCCCTGGCGCAACGCAGTCCCGCGCGAGACTATGGAAAGTCGCCGTGGG
This sequence comes from Arenibaculum sp., assembly GCF_035998295.1. Classification (NCBI taxonomy): domain Bacteria; kingdom Pseudomonadati; phylum Pseudomonadota; class Alphaproteobacteria; order Rhodospirillales; family Azospirillaceae; genus Arenibaculum; species Arenibaculum sp. The sequence goes on from NZ_DASYHS010000162.1 coordinate 6,333, forward strand.
CGGAACGGCCGCGCCGCGGAGTCGAAACGGGAGGGCACCGTCATGGAGATCTGGATCACCTTCTTCGGCGTCGTCGCCGTCGGCGGCCTGCTCGTCTTCCTGTTCCAGCGCAGAGGCGGCAGGCGGGATGCCGCCGCGCGCCATTCCCTGGATGAGGCGCCGTCCCTCGATCGCACCCGTCCGGGACGCGACCGCCGATAGCTTCCGGCCCGGCCGCCGGGCCTGCATACGCGGCCGGCGGCCGGGAAGAGAATTCCCGTTGGCAACGGAGTCGCCATATGGAACTCTCGTGCCGGCCGCGTGCTGCGGTGCAGCGCGGACGGCGGGACATGAATGAAAAACAATGGGGTAGCTTCATGACGGGACGCACAATCGGCCTCGTGGCGGCGATCCTCGGCCTCGCGGCGGTATCCGCGGGGGCCGTTGCCCAGGACAGGCCCAAGGTCACCCTGGCGATGAGCGGCTGGACCGGTTTCGCCCCGATCACGCTCGCGCAGAAGACGGGGATCTTCGAAAGGAACGGGGTCGACGTCGAGATCGTGAAGATGCCGACCTCGAACCGCCACCAGGCGATGGCGTCGGGGGACGTCCAGGCGATCACGACGACGGTGGACACGCACATCCTGTATGCGTCCTCCGGCGTGCCGGTCACGCAGGTGCTCGTGCTCGACACGTCGTCGGGCGGCGACGGCATCGCCGCGCGCGGCGACATCTCCTCGGTCGCGGACCTGAGGGACAAGTCGGTCGCGGTGCAGTTCGGCGGCGTGCCGCAGTTCTGGCTGGCCTATCTCCTGAAGCAGGAGGGCCTGTCGCTGGAAGACGTGAAGCTGACCAACCTCCAGCCCAAGGACGCGGCCAACGCGTTCGTGGCCGGCCAGTTCGACGCGGCCGTCACCTACGAGCCGTACCTGTCGACCGTACGCGACAGCGGCGCCGGGACCGTCATCGTTACCTCCGCCGAGACCCCGGGCGTGATCGTCGACACGCTGGCCTTCCAGCCGGACTACATCGAGCAGAACCCGGAGGTCGTCGAGGCCATGGTCAAGTCCTGGTTCGAGGCGCTCGACTACATCGAGGCGAACCGGGACGAGGCGTTCGCGATCATGGGCGCGGACGTGAACCAGACGGCCGAGCAGTTCGCGGAGTCCGCCGCGAACGTGTCGTGGTACGGCCGCGAGGCCAACCGGGAATACATGACCGAGACGCTGCCGGCCTTCCTGGAGGAAGCCAACGAGATCATGACGGAAGCAAAGCTGGTCCGCCGGCCGGCCGATACCTCGACCATGATCGACGGCTCCTTCGTGAAGTGAGAATGGCCGCGTCCATCACGCCCCTGCAGCCGGTGTCCCCCGGGCGACGCGTCGCCCTGGGGATCGCCTGCTTCGTCGCCATCGCCGCCGCCTGGGGGGCCGCGACCTTCACCGGCCTCGTGCAGCCGCTGTTCCTGGCGAGCCCCTGGGCGACGCTGGTCGCCGGCTGGGAACTCCTGACGGAGTTCGGGTTCGCCTACGACATCGCGGTCACCATGGGCCGGGTATTCGGCGGCTTCCTGATCGCGGCGGTGGTGGCGGTCCCGCTCGGCATCGCGATGGGCGCCTACAAGGGCGTCGAAGCGTTCTTCGAGCCGGCCGTGTCCTTCGCGCGCTATCTGCCCGCCTCGGCCTTCATCCCGCTGCTGATCCTGTGGTTCGGGGTGGGCGAGGTGCAGAAGCTGGCGGTGATCTTCATCGGCGCGGTGTTCCAGATCGCGCTGATGGTCGCGGTGGCGGTGGGCAGCGTGCGCACCGAGCTGGTGGAGGCGGCCTACACGCTGGGCGCCGGCGGGCGGGGCGTCGTGCTGCGGGTCATGCTGCCGGCGGCGGCGCCCCAGATCTTCGAGACCTTGCGCCTCGTGCTCGGCTGGGCCTGGACCTACGTGATCGTCGCCGAGCTGATCGGCGCGTCCAGCGGCATCGGCTTCATGATCATCGACGCGCAACGCTTCCTCGACACCGGCCAGATGATCTTCGGCATCTTCGTGATCGGGGTCATCGGCCTCGTCTCCGACTTCCTGTTCAAGCGCTTCAACGAGCGCGTCTTCGCCTGGGCCGCACCGTGAGCAAGCTCGTCGTCGAGGGCGTCGCCCGGGTGTTCCCCCCGGCCCGGCGCAACGCGGCCCCGGTCGTGGCGCTGCAGCCGACCGACCTGAAAGTCGCCGACAACGACTTCATCACGATCCTGGGGCCGTCCGGCTGCGGCAAGTCGACCCTGCTCAGGATCGTCGCCGGGCTCGACCGGCCGAGCGAGGGGCGCGTGCTGCTCGACGGGGCGCCGGTGGCGGGGCCGGGGCCCGACCGCGGCATGGTGTTCCAGAGCTACAGCCTGTTCCCGTGGCTGAGCGTGCGCGACAACGTCTGCTTCGGGCTGAAGGAGAAGGGCGTTTCCAAGGCCGAGCGGCGGGAGGTCGCCGACCGTTTTCTCGATAAGGTGGGCCTGCGGGCCTTCGCCGACCATTACCCCCGCACGCTGTCGGGCGGCATGCGCCAACGCGCGGCGCTCGCCCGCGCGCTCGCCAACGACCCGTCGGTGCTGCTGCTGGACGAGCCGTTCGGCGCGCTCGACCACCAGACGCGAGCGCTGATGCAGGAACTCCTGCTGGGCATCTGGGAGGCCGACCGCAAGACGGTGCTGTTCGTCACCCACGATATCGACGAGGCGATCTTCCTGGCGAGCCGCGTCGTGGTGATGACGGCGCGGCCGGGCCGGATCAAATGCGACGTCGCGATCGACCTGCCGCATCCCCGCGACTACCGCGTCAAGACCAGCCCGGCCTTCGCCGACTACAAGGCGATGCTGACGGAAGAGATCCGGGTCGAGACGATCAAGGCCGACCGGATGGAGACGGGCTGAACGGAGACGGGCTGAAGCGCTGCCGCTTCGGCCTCAGGCGTCCCCCGTCCGTTCGACGCCGGGCGGCCGCCCGGCGTCGCCTCCCTTCCAGTCCCGAAACATGCCCTGGAGCAGCGTCTCCAGCGCGTCGGCGAGCACCTGCTGCTGAACCTCGGTCAGGGCGGCGATGCGCGCCGCGAGATCGCGCCGCGGATCGCGCCGGAGCAGGTCGTGGCCGGCCGGCGACGGCGCCAGCAGGTCCGCCCGCCGGCTCCTCGGGTTGTCGGTGCGCACCAGCAGCCCCTTCTCGACCAGCGTTCGCACCGTGCGGGCCACGGGCCCGAGATTCATCCCCTGGAACCGCGCGAGCGACGCCGTCGTCCGGTTCTGGGCCGGCGCCTCGGCGAAGTAGCGCAGGGCCGACCATTGGGCCGGGTAGAGCCCTTCCGCATGCCCGGCCGAATGGATCAGGCGCGACGCCTGCTCCAGCAGGGCGGCGATGCTGGTGGCCGAGACCCGTTTCGCCATGTCCGAGCCCTCGTGACGGAGGTTCGAGATGCGAACCGGCCGGTCGCTTCCGTCGCGGAAAAGGGCTGCGAAGGACGGGGCTCCGGACGCTTCGGGGAGCGAGTATGATCCTGCTTTCTGAGGCGATCAAATCACGACTTTTGCTACCGTAAAGAATTCATCCGAATTTTCGGAAAATCGATACTGACATTCGGGTGCCTGCCGGTGACGTTCCGTTTACCATTGTTGCCGGATTCTTCCGTGTGAGCGCGGTCCCGCATCGCGCACGGCACGGAGTTTCGCGTGAAGCACCAGGCGTCCTGGCTGCACGGAGCAGCCGTCTACCAGATCTGCCCGCTCACCTTCGCCGATGCCGACGGCAACGGCCTCGGCGACATCGACGGCATACGGCGCCGGCTCGACCACGTTGCCGGGCTCGGCGTGGACGCGCTGTGGCTGACGCCCTTCTACGCCTCGCCTTTCGAGGATTTCGGCTACGACGTCGCCGACCACCGCGCCGTCGATCCGCGCCTGGGCACGCTCGACGACTTCGACCGTCTGGTCGCCGAGGCGCATGCCGCCGGCCTGAAGGTGCTGCTGGACCTCGTCTGTGGCCATACCTCGACTGCGCATGCCTGGTTCCAGTCCAGCCGGCAGTCGAAGGAGGGGCCGCAGGCGGACTGGTACGTCTGGGGCGACCCCCGCGCGGACGGCTCGCCGCCCAATAACTGGCTGTCCGTCTTCGGCGGTCCGGCCTGGTCGTGGGACCCGGCGCGCCGGCAGTACTACCTCCATCATTTCCTGGCGAGCCAGCCGACGCTGAACCTGCGGGCCGAGGGAGCGCTCGACGCCGTGCTCGGCAACGCGGCGTTCTGGCTGGAGCGGGGCATAGACGGCTTCCGCATCGACGCGGTCGACTTCCTGATGCGCGATCCGCTGCTGCGCTCCAACCCCCCGGCCGCCGATCCGCCCGCGGCGATCCCGATCAAGCCTTTCGGCCTCCAGCGCCACGTCTACGACATGATGCACGGCGACATCCCCGGCGTGCTCGGGCGGCTCAGGTCGCTGGTCGACCGCCATCCCGGACGGGTCCTGGTCGGCGAGCTGTCGAGCCAGCCCGGCCATGTGGACCGCATCGCGCGCTACACGGCGGAGCGCGGGCTGCACGCCGCCTACACGCTCGGCCTCGCCAAGGCGGAGTTCGCCCCGGAAGCCTTCCGCGCGGCCCTGATGGCGGCGGCGGCGGGCACGACGTGCTGGAGCTTCAGCAACCATGACGTCGAGCGCGCCGTCAGCCGCTGGCTGCCGCCCGGTGCCGATCCCGCGCATTTCGCGCGCTTCCTGGCACTGCTGGCGTGCTGCCTGCCCGGCCTGGTGTGCATCTACCAGGGAGAGGAGCTGGGCCTGCCGCAGGCGACGCTGGACCGCGACCGCCTACGCGATCCCTTCGGCCTCGCCTATTGGCCGCAGTTCCCCGGCCGCGACGGCAGCCGCACGCCGATGCCGTGGAGGTCCGGCGCGCCGCATGCGGGCTTTTCCGAGGGCGAGCGGCCCTGGCTGCCCGTTCCCGAGGAGCATCACGCGCTGGCGGCCGACCGGCAATCGGGGCGCCCGGGCTCGGTGCTGGAGGCGTGGCGCGCCTGCCTCGCGCTGCGCCGCAGGTATCCCGCGCTCGGCGCCGGGCGGATCGGCCTGGTCGACGAGGACGGCCCGGTGCTTGCGTTCGAGCGCGCAGAGGGCGAGGAGCGGCTGTTCTGCGCCTTCAACCTGTCGATGACGGGGGCCGACTTCGCGCTGCCGGCCGACGGCCGCTTCGAGCCCGTCGAGATCCCGCTGCCCGGCCTTCCCGCCCACGACGTCGGCGTCTCCGGCGGGGACACCGTCCGCCTGCCGCCGCTTGGCGCCGTCGTGCTGCGCCATGTGGGAGCCCCGTGACAAATGGCGCCGGGGCGAGGGCGACGGTTGACCGGGCGCCCTCGCCCTTGCATCAATCCGGCGGCCACAGCGACGCGACACCCAAGGGACGATCGACCATGAGCGACCACCAGACCCCGAACGACACAGCGCAGTCCCGCCTGGACGCCGCCCTTGCCCGTATCGACGCGGTCATCGAGACGGTATCCGGCCGGATCGAGCAATCGCAGCAGGACCGCCGGAGCCTCGCGGCCGAACGCGACAAGGCGGCCGGCGACCTCGCCGAGCTGCGCCGCCGCTACGACGAGCTGCAGGCGAAGGCCGAGCATGCGGCGACGCGCATCGACGCGCTGGTGGCCATCGTCGAGCGGACGCTTCTCGACGGCCCGGCCGCGGCGGCGCAGCCCGCCGGCGAACAGCAGCAGCCCGAAGGCCATCACGACGGGCACCATAACGGTCATGACGGCAGCCATCACGGCGGCGATTTCCACCACCACGACCACCACCACGGCCACTGAACCCGGGCCGTAGCCCCCGGGCCGGTTTGCCGGTCCGGGGGAATCTTGCTAACGTTGCCCTCCCCCGGGGGACCGGGCCCGGAACGCAGGAGGACGACCCTATGGACGAACGCAGCCGGATCGAGCTGGAGGCCGCCGCTTTCCGCGGCCTGGTCGAGCATCTGCGCAAGCGCACCGACGTCCAGAACATCGACCTGATGAACCTCGCCGGCTTCTGCCGCAACTGCCTGACCAAGTGGTATGCCGCCGCGGCCGACGAACGGGGAGTGGAGCTTGCCCCCGAGGAGGCGCAGGTCGCGGTCTACGGCATGACGACGGCGGAATGGAAGGCGAAGCACCAGACCCCGGCGAGCGAGGAGCAGAAGCGCCGCTTCGAGGAGACGAAGCCGATGCACGCCGAGATCAGCGGCCACAAGGGTTGAGCCCACCCCGGACGCCGGCCGGCCGCTCGGCCGCGGACTGCTTCGCGCCGGATGCCGGGACGCTGCGCGTCGATGCCGCGATCGCGGCCCTGGTCGGCGCGGTGGACTGCCGCCTCGGCACGGAGACGGTGCCGCTGCACCGCGCCCGCGGCCGGGTCCTGGCCGCTCCCGTCGTCTCCGCCCGGCCGGTGCCGCCGCACGACAACTCCGCCGTCGACGGCTATGCCGTGAGCGCCGGCGACCTCGACGCCGACGGCGAGACGAGGCTGCCGGTGTCCGCCCGGATCGCGGCCGGCCATCCTCCCGAGGGGCCGCTCGCCGCCGGGACGGCCGCGCGTATCTTCACCGGCGCCGTGCTGCCCGCCGGCGCCGACACGGTCGTGCCGCAGGAAGCCTGCCGCACGGACGGCGGGGCGGTCGTGCTGCCGGCGGGGGTCCGGCGGGGGGCCAACAGGCGCCAGGCCGGCGAGGACGTGCGCGCAGGCGATACGGTGATCGTGCCCGGGACGCGGCTGCGCGCCCAGGAGGTCGGCCTTGCCGCCGCGGTCGGGCTGGACCGGATCGAGGTGCGCCGCCGCCTGCGGGCGGCCGTGTTCTCCACGGGCGACGAGATCCGGGAACCGGGCGCCGAAGCGCCGCCGGGATGCATCTACGACAGCAACCGCCATGTCGTCTCGGCCCTGCTGGACGGGCTGGGAGTGGAGGTCACCGACCTCGGCATCCTGCCCGACCGCTTCGACGCCGTGCGCGACGGGCTCGCCGCGGCTGCCGCGGGCCACGACCTGATCGTCACCTCGGGCGGCGTTTCCACCGGCGAGGAGGACCACGTCAAGGCGGCCGTCGGTCTGCTCGGCGGGCTCCATTTCTGGCGCATCGCCGTCCGCCCGGGCCGCCCGCTGTCGGTCGGGCTGGTCGGGGACGTCCCGTTCGTCGGGCTGCCCGGAAACCCGGTCGCGGCGATGGCGACCCTCCTGATGGTCGTGCGGCCCATGGTCCTGAAGCTGGCGGGCGCCGTTCCGGAAACCCCGCTTCCCGCACGCGTGCGGGCCGGCTTCGACTTCCGCAAGCGGGTCGGCCGCCGGGAATGGCTGCGCGCGCGCCTGGGCCCGGGCGGGGACGGCGTTCCGGTAGCGCAGCGGTTCCCCTCCGAGGGGTCCGGCATCCTGACCTCCATGGTATGGGCGGACGGCCTCGTGGACCTGCCCGAGGAGCTTGCGGCGGTCGCCGTGGGCGATCTCGTCGACTTCGTGCCGTTTCGCGACCTGACGGGCTGAGCATCGTCAGGAACGCGGCGGGGCGTGCGCTGTTGGCGCAGCCATGTCCATGCGCGACAGGCGCGCGACAGGCGCGCGACGAAGGTCGAGGGAGGGGCGGACTTGTACGATTGCCTCGTGGTCGGGGGCGGCCCTGCCGGCCTGACCGCCGCGGTGTATCTCGGCCGGTACCGGCGTAAGGTCGTCGTGGTCGACGCGCATGAGAGCCGGGCCGCCTGGATCCCCCTGTCCCACAACATGGCCGGGTTTCCCGAAGGCATCACCGGCATCGACCTGTTGACCCGCATGCGCGTCCATGCCGAGCGCTACGGCGCCGAATTCACGACGGGCACCGTGGAGGTGCTGGAGCGGACCGGGCGCGGGTTCGCCGCCTCCCTCGGCGGGGGCGGCCGGCTGGAAGCCGCGACCGTGATCCTCGCGACCGGCGTCGTCGATCTGGAGCCGGAGCTGCCGGACCTCTACCAGGCGGTCCAGCGCGGGCTGATCCGCCACTGCCCGGTCTGCGACGCCTACGAGGTCGTGGGCGACCGCATCGCCGTGATCGGCCATGGCGCCGACGCGCTCGGCGAGGCCCTGTTCCTGCGCACCTACAGCGACGACGTGACGATGCTGACGCTGGGCCGGCCGATGGAGCTCACGCCGGAAGAGCGGCGGCTGATGGCTGAGGCCGGCATCAGCGCGCTCGAGGCAGCCGTCGCGAAGGTCGCCGTACGCGAAGGGCGCATCGCCGCCGTCGAGCTCGCCGACGGCAAGACCCATGCCTTCGACACCCTGTACTCCGCCCTCAGCACCATGGCCCGCAACGGCCCGGCGGCCAGCCTCGCCGCCGCGATGGCGGCGGACGGCAGGCTGGTCGTCGACGAACACCAGCGCACCAGCGTGCCCGGCGTGTTCGCGGCCGGAGACATCGTGGATGGGCTCAACCAGATCGCCGTCGCCACCGGCCAGGCCGCGATCGCCGCGACGACCATCCACAACGACCTGCGCAACGGCAGGCTACCGGCGCCTGTTGACCCCGCATGACGAGCGGTCGAGGTGAGGACATGGACGACAAGCCCGAGAAAATGACGCCCGGCGATGAGGCGATGCCGGGGACCGACGGCACCGGCGAGGACGTCTGCCCCGATTGCACGGGCAGCGGGCGGATCGACGGACGCCAATGCCCGAACTGCGGCGGGACGGGCCGCATCGTCGAGGGCATCGGGGGTGGCTGACGGGTCGCTTTAGGGGCGGCCCCAGAACTCCTCGCCCGGCGTGCCGGTGAAGTCGGTGGCGTCGCAGAACTCTCCGCTGCTGCGGATGAGGCGGCACAGCGCCTCGGCCGACGCCGCGTCGGGCAGCGGGCCCGCCTTGAGGCGGTAGAAGGTGCCGCGCCCATCCCCGAAGTCGATGCCGACGACCCGGGGCGCCAGCGTGCCGAGCTGGTCCGGGAAGCGTGCGAGAAGACGCCGCCATCCGTCGCCGACCTGCTTCGGTTCGCGATAGGAGGCGAGGTGGAGCGCATGGCCGCCCACCGCCCGCGTCGGGTCCAGGGGATCGGGCCCGGCAGGGGGAGCGGCGCCGGGCGAAACCGTGCCGGGAAGAGCCGAGAGCTGCGCCAGCAAATCCCGGATGTCGCCCTCGATCCGGACGAACCGGTCCACGCCGGGCTGCATGGACGCGAGCTGGGCGCGCAGTTCCGCGACGTCGCGCTCCAGCCGCTCCAGCCTCTCGGCCAGCGCTTCCTCCTGCGGCGGATCGGTGGCCGGCGTCGCGGCGCAGCCGGCAAGGGCGGCGGCAAAGGCGGCGGCCAGCAGGGCCCGATGCATCATCTTCCTCGCGCCGCGTCGGCGATTGTTGGCGGGAACCGTGCCGGTCATGATAGAAGGGATTAACCCCTGGGGGAATCCCCGCGCTCCGCGGGCGGGAGTGCCGGACATGGATGCAGGCTGGTGGACGAGGCTGATGGGTGGCGCGCTGTGCGCGGCCTTGCTTCTCGCCGCGCCCGCGAAGGCCGCCGGCACGCCGCCGATTCCCGATGAGATGCGGGCGCTGGCGGACACGGTGCTGGCCCGGCTGTCCAAGGAGCTGGCCGCCTCGGACCTGCGCGCGGCAAGCTTCGGGGTCGAGGCCCTGGTGATCGATCCGCAGACCGGAGGCAAGCCGCCCCAGCCGCTGGGCATGGTCGAGCGGCGGGCGCCGCCGCAGGCCGAGGTTCGGCAGTCGCGGGCGCCGTATCCGGGGCGCAAGCCGACGCCCGCCGGTCTCGATGCGGTGGCACGCGCCTTCGTCGAGCGGATCGGGGCCGCCTATCGCGAACCGGCGCCGGCACTCGTGGCCGAGCATCCGCAGCCCGTCCTCACGAACTCGGGCCCGGCAGCCGTTCCTCCGCGATGATGTCGGCCGCGACGGTGCCGACCCAGTGCCGGATGTTGTGGTGCGCGGTGGCGGCCGGCGGCAGCCTCATGCCCTTCGCCTCCGCACGCTTCGACCAGCGGCGGCGGGTCGGGTAGTCGGCCGACCACAGGAAGTTCAAGGCCGTGGTCTCGACCGCCGTGCCGGCCCGGGACGGGGCTTCGCGGACATCGGCCGGGTGGCGTTCCAGCCGGGTTTCTTCGGAGCGCGCGGTCTCGCCCAGCGCGCGGGCGACCACGGCGCCGTATGTGCGGCTCGCCGGCCGGGCCCAGGCGCGCCCGTCCTCCGCCTCCCGCTCCTGGTCACGCCAGAACGCATCCTCCGGGTCGGCGGAAGGATCTTCCGCGTCCTCGCCGAGGTCGTAGCCCGAGGCCAGAAGCAGGGAGCGGGCGAAGGCAACCGTTTCGCGCGGGAGGCCGAGGATGGCCGCCACCTCCGCGTCGTCGCAGCCGCCCTTGGCGCGGACGATCAGGATGCCGACGTTGCGTATGCCGCCAGCGCCCGTATCGGGATCGTAGGCGAAGAAGTCGAGCAGGGGCAGGACCTTTTCGGGATCGTCGTAGGTCCCGTCGGGCACGCTCAGCCGGAAGCGGTCGGCCAGCACGACGGCAAGCGCCTTCTGGTCGTTGCTGACGCTCGCAGCGGGGCGCGCTGCCTTGCGCGACATGATGAGCCTCCCGGCTGGTACGGACGAGCCTGGGCCGCATTAACCGATTCGCAATGATGGAACACGAACGAATCAGCCAAGGCAAGCGATAGTTTGTGTACTTTTGATGAATTCTGCACCAGATTTGGTGCTTGCCGGCCGTATTCCAAGGGGGCGGCCGCCAAGGCCGGGGCATGGGCATGTGACAACTGCGCGCCGGTGCCGGACGGCGCGTTCTCTGCGGTTGCCCAGCCGCCCCGAATGTCTTAATCCCGTCGGCGGGTGGTCCTTCAGCCGCCGCCCCCTCCAGCCTGGACCCGGGAATGACCGCGAGCGTACCCGCTACCCCGCACACCATAGCCGTCTACAATCACAAGGGCGGCGTCGGCAAGACGACGACCTCCCTCAACCTCGCGGTCTGCCTGGCCGCCGCCGGCCATCGCTGTCTGCTCGTCGACATCGACCCGCAGCAGAGCAGCACGTCCATCCTCTCGCGCTCGGGCGCTTCGCCGAACCTCGTCGACGTCATCAAGAAGACGGCCGTGATCGAGGATGCGGTCCACGAAACCTTCGTCAGGAACCTGTCGATCATCCCGTCGACCCGGTCGCTAACACTGCTGGAGAGCGGTCTCGACGACCGGGTCAGGCCGAACCAGGGGCTGCGGACGCTCCTGTCCTTCTCGGACCGGGCGTTCGACTTCATCGTGATGGACTGCCCCCCGGCGATGGGGATGCTGTCGCTCAACGCGCTGGTGGCCGCGGACTCCGTCGTCGTGCCGACGACTTCCGGCGCCTTCTCGGTGCACGGGGTCCAGCGCACGGTCGAGACGGTGAACGCGCTGCGCGGCGGCCTCAGCCCTGGCCTCGTCGTCAACGGCATCCTGCTGTCGCTGTTCGAGGGCACGCAGCGCGACCTGCAGACGGTCCGCGACCTCGGCAACCAGTTCCCGGGGCTGCTCTACCGCAACCGCATCCGCTTCGACCACGAGGTGCAGAAGGCGGAGGTGAAGCGGCTGCCATCGTGCCTGCACAGCATCGGCACCGCCGCGACGCAGGACTACCTGCATTTCACGGCCGAGCTGCTCGGCCGCATCCACCGCATGCGCCGGCTTCCCGACCAGGACTTCTCCCACGAGGAGACGATCCGGCGCATGGCCGCCGCCCTCGGCGAGCCGGGGTTCGCGGACCTGTCCGCGCGTGCTTCCGCCGACAGCGCGGCGGACGGCCCGGATGAGGACCCGGTATCCGCGACGGCCAAGCCGGGCAGGTTCCGCCGGTCCAGCCGGGCCGCGGCCGCGGCGGCCCTGTTCGCGGCCGGTTTCCTGTGCGGCGGCGCGCTGACCTACTGGCTCGGCCCTCAGATCGGCATGGCGCCACTCGCCGCCGCCGCCCAGGACCCGCCGGCGCGCTGACCCGCAGGCGAATAGGGGGTATATCGCCCCGTCGCGCTTCCACCGGCCCATAATGTTCTCTATATGTTCCGTTCGGATCCGAAGCAGCGGAGCAGTCCCTTGACCGATGCCGACACCCGAATGCCGGACCCGGGAGAAGAAGCCCCGGGGCGGGCGCTGCGCCCGGAGAACCTCGACGGCTTCATCGGCCAGCGCACCCTGCGCGACAACCTCGCGGTCTTCATCGCAGCCGCCCGCGAGCGGACGGAAGTTCTCGACCATGTGCTGCTGTCCGGGCCTCCGGGCCTCGGCAAGACGACGCTGGCCCGTATCGTCGCGCACGAGATGGAGGTCGGGTTCCGGCCGACCTCCGCCCCCGCGATCGTGCGGCCCGGCGAGCTTGCGGCGCTGCTTGGAGCGCTGCGGCCGAACGACGTGCTGTTCATCGACGAGATCCACCGCTTGGCGCCGGCGGTGGAGGAGATCCTCTACACCGCGATGGAGGACTTCCAGCTCGACCTGATCGTCGGCGAGGGACCGTCGGCCCGCTCGATCCGCATCGACCTGCCGCCCTTCACCCTGGTAGGCGCGACGACGAGGGCCGGATCGATCAGCCGGCCGTTGCGCGAGCGTTTCGGCATCCCGCTGCATCTCGAGTTCTACGACCAGGCCGAGCTGGAACTGATCGCGATGCGGGCGGCGGCGCTGCTGGGGTTCGAGGTGACCGCGGACGGGGTCGCCGAGATCGCCTGCCGCTCGCGCGGGACGCCGCGGATCGCCAACCGGCTGCTGCGGCGGGTGCGGGACTTCGTGACCCTGGCCGGCTACCCCTACATGACCGGCGAGGCGGCGGCGAACGCCCTGGACCGCCTGGGGGTCGACCGTCTCGGGCTCGACGCGATGGACCGCCGTTACCTGAGGCTGCTCGCGGACGGCTTCGGCGGGGGGCCGGCCGGCGTCGAGACGCTGGCCGCGGCGCTGGGCGAGCAGCGCGACGTGCTGGAGGAGGTCGTCGAGCCCTTCCTGATCCAGCGCGGCCTGATCCAACGCACGCCGCGCGGCCGCGTGCTGGCGGAGGGCGGGTGGCAGGCGGCCGGACCCGGAACGGCGGCGCGCGACGCCGCGTGAGGCCGCCCGTTCGCCAGGCGACGACGTCTCAGTAGGCGACGACGTCGAGGAGCCAGCAGTCGACCAGGCGCTGCGCCAGCGCCGTGCAGGCGGCCTCGGCGCCCCGGCGGTCGAGCGGACCGAAGGACAGGGTGAAGCGGGCCGGATCGCCCACGGCCGGGAACACGAAGGGAGCGTAGCGGGCGAGCAGCGGGATCGAGGCCGACAGGCGGCTCCATTCCGCGCGCGCTCGCTCGGGGTCGGCGTGCTCTCCCAGGCGGGCGAGCAGCAGGCCGGGAGCAGCCCCGCCGAACGCGTAGTCGTGCACGCCGGCGACCGGCAGCAGGGCATCGGCGTCGAGCGTGACGCTCGCGATCGTGTCGGAAGCGAAACGCAGTTTGCCTGCCTGCACGTCGAGCAGGCTCAGCACCGTGCCGGGCTCCATCTTGACCGGCACGCGTTTGCCGTCCCGCAACGCCATGCCGCTCACGGCCCGGCGGACCACGTGCGAGCCGCGCAGGACGCCGTCGGGCGCCCAGCGGGCCCGCGACACCACGGCCACGGTGCCGGTGGCCTGGCGCGGGGCGTAGATCGACCGCAGGACGCCGCTGGGCACGTAGCCGACGCCGCCGGCCGCGACGATCTCGGTGAAAGGGCGGCCGCGCGGCGCGCCGAGCGCCATGACCACGCTGCCTTTCGCGAGCTTTGCCGCTACCGGCGCCGCAGCATCGGGAGCGAGGCGGACCTCCACGTCCCGGTCCAGCAACGCCTCGCCCGAGGTGACCGCCTGCGCGAAGGCCGCGCCGGCCGCGAGCACGATGGCGAGCGCGAGCGCGGCCGCGAACGGCCGGCTCATCGCCGCGTCTCCGGAACCCTTGCCGTCAAGCCGGGTCGGCCCGGGCCGGGCGGCAGGTAGAGCAGGGGAGAGATGGCGGGGCGGAGGACCGCCGCCGGCTGCTGCACGGCCGGCACCGGGACGGGATGCGTCGGCGCGGCGGCCGGGGCCTGCGTCGCGGGCGGGACGGCGGGTGTGGCGGTGGGTGGAGGCGTGGACAGGGCGGGCGCCGCGACCGCCGGAGCCGCGGGGACGAGGGACACGGGCGGGCCTGCCCGGCGCTCCTCGGCGCGGGCGGGAGCGGACGTCAGCGCCGCCGCGAACAAGGCGGCCGCGAGAAAGCCGGTGTGGAGCGCTGCGGGCCGTGCATCGGCCATGGCGGGTCGTCGTCGCTTTCCTGGATGCGCGGTCGATCGACCTTAGGGAGCCGTGCTTAACAAAACCTTTCCGAGCGGGCCCGCAAGGATCATGCTATGGGCGCCACGACGCGTCGGGGAGGATGGAATGCAGTTTGTCGAGGTCAAGGGCAGGAAGGTTCCGGCACTCGGCTTCGGGACCTACGGGCTCGACGGCGACGAGGCGGAGCGGATGGTGCGCACGGCGCTCGACATCGGCTATCGGCACATCGACACGGCGCGTTCCTACGGGAACGAGGCCGCGGTCGGCAGGGCGCTCCGCCGGTCGGGAGTGGCGCGCGACGAGATCTTCCTTACCACCAAGGTCTGGCACGACAGCCTGGCCTACGAAGCGGTGCTGAGCTCGGTGGAGGCATCGCTGCGCGACCTCGACACCGACAGGGTCGACCTGCTGCTGGTCCACTGGCCCAACCGCGCGGTGCCGCTGGCGGCGACGCTGCACGCCTTCGAAGACCTCCGGGACGAAGGCAAGGTCGGCGCGATCGGCGTCAGCAACTTTCCGGTCGCGCTGCTGCGCGAGGCGGTGGAGGAGATCGGGGCCGATCTCCTGTGCGATCAGGTCGAGTACCATCCGCTGCTGTCCCAGACGCCCGTGCTCGGTTACCTGCGACGGCACGGCATGATGCTGACCGCGTACAGCCCGCTCGCCCAGGGGCGCGTCGCGAACAACCCCGTCCTTGCCGAGGTCGGGCATCGGCATGGCAAGTCGCCGGCCCAGGCGGCTCTGCGCTGGCTGCTCGACCAGCCGGGCGTCGCCGCGATCCCGAAGTCGGGGAGCGAGCGCCGCGCGCGGGAGAACTTCGAGGTGTTCGACTTCACGCTCACCGACCGCGACCGCCGGGAGATCGACCGCCTGCAGGGCGACGGCCGTCTCGTGAACCCCGGCTGGGCGCCCGATTGGGATGCCTCTTGACGAGCGGGCCTCCGGTGCGCAGGTTTCCGGGATGCACGGCATGATGACGAAGATCGCATTGGTGGCGGCAGTCCTGGCCGCGACCGGACTCCACGGCGAGGCCAGGGCTCAGGTCCGCGAGCAGATCCGGGTCGTCGGCTCCTCGACGGTCTTTCCGTTCACGACCACGGTGGCCGAGCGCTTCGGCCGCAATACCGTGTTCCGGACGCCGGTGATCGAGGCGACGGGGACCGGCGGCGGCATTCGGCTGCTGTGCTCCGGCATCGGCGCCCGCCACCCCGACATCGCCAACGCCTCGCGACGGATCAAGCCTTCGGAACTGGCCGATTGCGAGGCGGCCGGCATCGCCGGCGTGACGGAGGTCAAGATCGGGTACGACGGCATCGTGCTCGCCAGCTCCCGGGCGTCCGAACCCATCGACGTCACGCGCGAGCAGCTCTACCTGGCCCTGGCGCGCCAGGTCCCGCAGGACGGGGCGATCGTCGAGAACCCCTACCGGCGATGGAGCGACATCGATCCTTCGCTGCCCGACAGCCTCATCCAGGTCTACGGCCCACCGCCCACCTCGGGTACCCGGGACGCCTTCGTCGAGCTGGTGATGGAGGAGGGCTGCGCCGCCTTCGAGGAGGTCCGGGCCCTTCCGGAGGAGGAGCGCGAGGCCGTATGCGCGCAGCTGCGCGAGGACGGCGCCTTCGTCGAGGCGGGCGAGAACGACAACCTGATCGTGCAGCGCCTCAGCGCCAATCCCGACGCCTTCGGCATCTTCGGGTACAGCTTCCTCGAGCAGAACGCGGACGTTCTCCAGGGGGCGGCCATCGGCGGGGTCGAGCCGAGCTTCGAGAACATCGCGGAGGGGCACTACCCCGTGGCCCGCTCGCTGTATCTCTACGTGAAGAAGCCCCATGTCGGGCCGATCCCCGGCATCGAGGACTTCCTCGCGGAACTCGTCAGCGACGCGGCGATGGGCGAGGAGGGATACCTCGCGGACAAGGGGCTCATTCCGCTGCCCGATGAGGAACTGGCCCTGGTCCGGGAGAGGGTACGGGCGCTCGAGCCCCTGCGGTCCGCGGATCTGCGTTCCTGAGCGTCGCGGGCAATCGCACGCGCACCGTCGTCCCGACGCCCGGACGGCTTTCGAAGGTGATGCTGCCGCCGTTCAGCTCGACCAGCGACTTGGTGACGTAGAGGCCGATCCCGCTGCCCTCCGGCACGGAGTCGGGCTCCGCCCCCGGTTCCGGGGCCAGGCGGAAGAAGGGCTGTCCGATCCGCTCCAGGTCCTCCTGGCGCATGCCGATGCCGGTGTCCTGGACCATGATCTCCAGCATGCCGTCGGCGTCTTCCGCCAAGCGTGCGGAAAGCATCGCCTCGCCGCCGGCCTCGCCGTACTTGACCGCGTTGGACAGGAGGTTGAGCAGGATCTGCCGGACCGCACGCTCATCGGCCCACAGCGGCGGAAGGCCCGCGGGGATGTCGGCGGTCACCGAGATGCCGCGCATCCGGGCCTCGGGTCCGACGAGGCGCCGCACCCCCTCCGCGACCGAAGCGAGGTCGACCTGGCCGGGATGGGTCTCGACCTTTCCGGTCTCGATCCTGCCGATGTCGATCAGGTCCGACACGAGGTCGAGGAGATGGCGCCCGCTCGCGAGGATGTCGGTCGCGTATTCCGCATATTTCGGATGGCCGGCCGGGCCGAACAGCTCGCCCCGGATCATCTCGGCAAACCCCATGACGGCGTTGAGCGGCGTGCGCAGCTCGTGGCTCATATGGGCGAGGAACTCCGACTTGGCCCGGTTGGCGGCATCCGACTTCCGCCGGGCGGTCTCCATTTCCGTCACGTCCAGCATGAACGCGCAGACCGTGCCGGGCTGGTCCGCCATGGGCCGGCAGGCGAGGCGCAGATGCCGGCACCGTCCGGCGGGAAAGGCGTAGGTCTCCTGGAGATCGACGGGGGAGCCGGCACGGGCGCGGTCCAGATCGGCGTGGATGCGCGCGTAGAAGTCCCGCCCGGTCGCGTCGGCGAACGGACGCCCCACGACGTCCTCGCGCCGGCAGGAGAACCAGGCCTCGAACTCTCGGTTCGCGTAGCCGAGGCTGAGGTCCGGCCGGACGAGCGCGACCGCGGCCGGAAGCAGGTCGGCGGCGCGGCCGGCATCCTCCATCCGCACCCGCAGGACGTGGAGCATCTGGCACACCCCGCCGGCCGCGTCGCGTATCGGATGCCGTGCCACCTCGACCGGCATGCGGCTGCCGTCGGACCGGCGGAGCAGCGCCTGCATCCTGTCGGCCCATGGACGTGCCGAGGCCGGCCCGGAGGACGGTTCCAGCAGATCCATGGGTCGGCCGCGAAGCGCTTCCGCCGGCCAGCCGGTCAGGGCGGCAAAGGCGGGGTTGACGTAATCGATCGCGGATGCGCTACCCTCGTCCCCGGCGGTTTGCGCGGCGACGACGACGGCGTCCGGCGACTCCCCGAACACGAGTTCAAAAGTTTTCCCGGAAGCCGCCATGTGACGAGAAACCTCGGAAGGGTCGCTCCTTCTACCCGAAAGAGACCTAAACAGGTATTCAGAAATTCGCAAGATCTCCGCTCCTTCGGTCCCCTGACATTTGGCCGAGGGGGAGCCCCCGGTCCTGGATGAACATTGTGGCAGTGAACTATTTCCGAGGCTTGGCCGATGCCGGGCGCGAAACCCTGCGCAAGGCGGGAAGCTCGGCCACCCGTCTCCTGGAAAGCGAGCTGCGGCTCGGCGTGACGGGTCTGCGCCGGTCCGGCAAGACCGTCTTCGTCACGGCGCTGGTCGACAACCTGCTGCGCGCCGGCAGGCTGCCGTTCCTCGACGTCGTCGCGACCGGCCGCTACAGGGCGGCGCGCCTTCAGCCCCAGCCCGACTGGGCCGTTCCGCGCTTCGACTACGAGCGCCATCTGGCGGACCTGACCGGGCCGCAGCCCCGGTGGCCGACTCCGACGCGCGCGGTCAGCGAAGTGAGGCTGGCGCTCCGGTACGAGCCGTCCTCCCTGGTCCGCAGACGCCTGCAGGCGGTCTCCACGCTGACGCTCGACATCATCGACTACCCCGGGGAATGGCTGCTCGATCTCGGCCTGCTGGAACGGGACTTCGCGCGCTGGTCGGCCGAGACGCTGGCGCTCGCGCGCCGCGGCGCCAGGGCCGGACTGTCCGGCCGCTGGCTGGAGGAGCTCGACCGCCACGATCCGGCGGCGGGAGCCGGGGACGAGACGGTGCGGCGCCTCGCGGCGCTCTATACCGACTATCTGAAGGCATGCCGCGACTCGACCGCGCATCTCAGCCTGCTCCAGCCGGGGCGCTTCCTGGAGCCGGGAGAGCTGGAGGGAGCGCCGGTACTGGCCTTCTGCCCGGTGCCGGAGCCGACCGGCCGGCCGGCGCGCGGGTCGCTGCGCGCGGTGATGGAGCAGCGGTACGAGGCCTACAAGCGCACTGTGGTCCGGCGTTTCTTCGCCGATCACTTCTCCCGGCTGGACCGCCAGGTCATCCTGGTCGACCTGCTGGGAGCCCTGCAGGCCGGCCCGGACGCGGTGGAGGACATGCGTGCGGCCTTGACGGAGACGCTGGGCGCGTTCCGGCACGGCCGATCGACCTGGCTGTCCGGGCTGCTGGGCGGACGCATCGACCGGGTGCTGTTCGCGGCCACCAAGGCGGACCACGTCGCGGCCGACCAGCATCCGCGCCTGCGCGCCCTGCTCGAGGAGTTCGTCGACGAGCGGCGCCGGGCCATGCGCTTCGAGGGGGCGGAGGTGGGCACGATGGCGGTCGCGTCGGTGAAGGCGACGGAGACGGTCGCGACCGATCATGACGGCCAGCAGGTCGCCTGCGTCAAGGGCATCCCCACCGGCCGCGACCGGCCGACGGTGCTCTATCCGGGCGAGCTTCCGCAGGCGCTGGGCGATCTGGAGGGCGACTGGGCGGGCCGGTTCTCGTTCCTCGACTTCCAGCCGCCGCCCGGGCTGGGCCGGGACGGCCGCGGGCTCGCCAATGTCCGCCTGGACCAGGTGCTTCAATTCCTGATCGGGGATCGCCTCGCATGACCGGTTCCGACCGCCCCGTCTCCCGGCCCGCCCCCCAGCCTGCGCCGGCACCGCCGCGCACGCCACGCGAATTCGAGCCGGCCCTCGCCCGGCCGGTGCCGGCCGAACTGGAGGCCGGCGCGGAGGGAAGCTCCGGGAACCTGCCCGAGCCGCCGGCCCCGGCCGCCGCAGGCACGCCGAGGCGCTGGGGGTGGCGCCTCTTCGGCTGGTCGGCGGCCGGGCTGCTCGCGGTCGCGGTCGGCTTCGACCTCGCCGGCCTCCTGGCGGCGGCGTGGGCGGTCGGCCCCTGGCTGGGCGGCATCGTGGGGACCCTGCTGGTCGCCGCCGTGGCGGGGCTGGGGACCCTGACCGCCCGCGAGGCGCTGGCGCTCGGCCGGATCGCGCGGATCGACGAGCTGCGCCAAGCCGCGGATGCCGGGCGCGCGGATCTTGCGGGAGCGGTCGCGGCGCTTTACCGCGGCCGGCCCGACCTGGCGCAAGCCCTGGCCGAGCTGGACCGGCATGCGAGCGACGCCCTCGACGCCGGAGAGCGCCAGGACCTTGCGGAACGCGTCCTGCTGCGACCGCTGGACGGGCGGGCCTACCGCCTCGTCGTGGCGGCGGCCCGGGACACCGCGATCGGCACGGCGCTCAGCCCGGCGGCGCTCCTGGACGTCGTCCTGGTCGCGTGGCGCAACCTGCGCCTGGTGCGCGAGGTGGCGGCCCTCTACGGCGCCCGGCCGGGCTGGCTCGGCAGCATGCGGCTGCTGCGCCGGATGCTCGCGAACCTGACCGTCGCCGGCGTCGCCGAGGGCGGGAGCGACTTCGCGGTCGAGGCGCTGGGCGGCACGTTGGCGGCGGCCCTGTCCGCCCGGGTCGGCCAGGGGCTCCTCAACGGGATGCTGACGGCGCGCGTCGGCCTCGTCGCGATGCATCTGTGCCGGCCGCTGCCCTTCGCCGAGGGCGAGAAGCCCAGCCTCGGCCGGATCCGCCAGGAACTGCTGCGCGTTCCGCGCCTGGTACTCTGACCCGCCTCACGCCCAGAGCAGGAAGGCGACGAGTGCCAGGACCAGGACGAGCAGGACCACCAGCGTGATCCAGGTTGTCCGCAGCCGGCCGGTAGAGTCGATCGTGGAGCGGGGAGCCTCGCCGGGGACGGCCTCCGCCGCCTGATGCCCGCGGCCCATCGGCTGCTCGGGGGAGGTTCCTTCCTTCGTCCGGGGCATGATGCCTCCTCAGTGCTCGTTGCGGTCCCGCGCGCGGCGGGCGGTTTTCCCGGCGTCCTGGCGCTCGTCGCCGCCACGGGCGCCTGCGCCGCTGATGCCGCTGTCCGCCAGCGGGGACGACGCGCCGGGCTCGGTCCCGGAC
>NZ_DASYHS010000185.1:0-2341 GCF_035998295.1 Arenibaculum sp.
CAAGATCCGCCAGCTGGACGCCGAAACCCCGGCGGATGAAGCGGCGCGGATCGGCGTGCTGTTGGCGGAGCGGTCCCAGCGTGCATCGGAACTGCTGTCCCAGCTCACGACCGCGCTCGACCCGATGATCAACACCGCGAATATCTCCATGGTGCTGGGCGGCGAGGATCTGAAGGACAATGCCCGTGACGGTCTCGACCAGCTGCTCAACCGGGACCTGGTCAGCTTCGGCACCTACCTCGAGCTGGCGGCTGCGGGCAACCTCGTCGGCGGCATCCTGAACCAGACCCCGACGGCCGAGAACGCCGCGAAGCTGCGCGAGTTGCGGCAGAAGTTCGATCCCGCCGCAGCGGGGCTGACCGAACTGCTGACCAAGCTGCCGGAGGGCCCGGAGGCGGAGTGGGTCGCCGAACTGGTGCGCAGCCTGATCGCGTTCGGAGAAGGTGGCGAGAGCCAGTTCGACCTGCGTGCCCAGGGCCTCCAGACGGAGGTCGAGGCTACGGGCCTGCTGGCGGCGAACCGGCAGCTTGCGGAGACGTTCGCCGGAAAGGTCGAGGCGCTCGTAGCGACGGCCCAGGCCGACATGGTGGAAGCGACGTCACAGGCCGAATCGGCACTCGATCAGGGCCGGCTTTGGCTCGGCGCGATGGCGCTGGGCAGCGTCATCGCCGCCGCGCTGATCGTCTGGCTGTATGTGGGGCGGGTCATCGCGGGACGCCTGGGGGCGCTTGCCGCCGCGATGCGCGCGATCGCCGCGGGCGACCTGTCGACCGCAATCCCGCGGACGGGCAGCGACGAGATCGCGGACATGGCCGACGCGCTCGCCGTGTTCCGCGACACCGCGCGCCAGGTCGAGGCCGCGAACGCACGTACGGAGGAGGAGAGGCTCAAGGCCGAGGCGGAGCGCCGGGCCGCGATCGAGGCGTTGGCGGACGCCTTCGAGCGTAGCGTGCTGGGCGTGGTCGAGGCGGTCGCGTCGCGCTCGGGAGAGATGCACTCGATCGTCGAGGGGATGGCCGGCTCGGCCGAGCAGACCCGCACCGAGGCGGCGGCGGCATCGGCGGCGGCCGACCAGACGACGGCCAGTGTGCAGACCGTCGCCTCGGCGGCGGAGGAGCTTTCGGCCTCGATCGAGGAGATCGGCGGGCAGGTCTCCGCCTCGACGGAGATCGCGCGTCAGGCGGCTGCCGAAGCCGAGAAGACGGACGGCACCGTCCGCAGCCTGGACGAGGCGGCGGCGAGGATCGGTGAGGTCGTCCAGCTCATCAACGACATCGCCGGGCAAACCAACCTGCTGGCGCTGAACGCCACGATCGAGGCGGCCCGGGCCGGCGAGGCCGGCAAGGGCTTCGCCGTCGTGGCTTCGGAGGTCAAGAACCTGGCCAACCAGACCGCCAAGGCAACCGAGGAGATCGCCGCCCAGATCGGCGCAATGCAGCGCGTCTCGGCCGAGGCGGTGGTGGCGATCCGCTCGATCGGCCGGACGATCAGCCGCATCAACGAGATCTCGGGGACCGTCGCGTCCGCGGTTTCGCACCAGGACCAGGCGACGCGGGAAATCGCCCGCAACGTGTCGCAGGCCGCCAACGGCACTACGCAGGTTTCGGGCTCGATCAGCCTCGTCGCCCACGCTGCCACCGAAACCGGCACGGCGGCACGCGAGGTCCTGTCGGCCACCGCGGAGATGACCGGGCAGGCCGCGCAGCTTCGGCGGGAGGTCGACCGTTTCCTGGCCGAGGTCAGGGCCAAGTAAGCACGTCCCCGGCCTTCCCGCCGGCGGTTGCTGGGCCGCCGCCGTCAGGTTGTGGCCGTCAGGCGGCCATCAGATTGTGGCCGTCAGGCGGCCATCAGGTTTGGCCGTCAGGCGGCCATCAGGTTATTGAGCCGCTCGCGCGCCCGGCACAGCCGCGAGCGGATCGTGCCGATGCTGACGTTGAGCCGCTCGGCCGCCTCCTGGTAGGGCCGGCCTTCGATCGCGACCAGCCGGACGACCTTGCGCTGGCATGGCGTCAGGCTGTCGAACGCCCGGTCGACGTCACGGAAGACGAGCCGGGAAAGCTGGGACGGTTCCACCGAAACGGCATGGTCCCACAGCTCGACTTTCGTGATGTGCTTGTCTCGCTGAAGATTGTTGAAGTGCAGGTTCTTAAGCATCGTGGTCAACCAGGCCTGCATGTTTGTACCTGGCTCGAACCGGTGCGACCGCGACAAGGCGCGAGCGAGGCAGTCCTGGGTAAGGTCTTCCGCGGCGGCGGCGTCGCGCGTCAACTTGCAGGCATAACGCTGCAGGTTCGGAATGCAGCTAACGAGTTCGGTATCGAAAGAATAGGTCATCGTACGC
>NZ_DASYHS010000254.1:0-7123 GCF_035998295.1 Arenibaculum sp.
CAGATCGTCGTCAACCTGCTGTCGAACGCGCTGAAGTTCACGCCCGAGGGTGGTGCTGTCGAACTGTCGGCGGTGCCGGACCGGGGCCGCATCGCGATGGTGGTGGCGGACAACGGGATCGGCATCGCGCCCGAGCACCTCTCGCGCGTGTTCGAGCCGTTCTGGCAGGAGGAGAACTCGCTCTCGCGCCGGCACGGCGGGGCCGGCCTCGGCCTGCCGCTGGCGAAGGCGCTGGCCGAGCTTCAGGGCGGGGTGCTGAGGATCGACAGCCAGCTCGGGCGCGGCACGATGGTGACGCTGTCGCTGCCGGCCCAGGACGCCGCCCAGAACGCCGCCCAGAACGCCTCGGCGCCGGTCGAGGCCGAAGCGCGCAGCGCCGCGTTCAGCCCATCCGCTGCTTCATGAGGTTTTCGAGCCAGTGGATGTCGTAGGTGCCGTTGATGAACTCCGGCTCCGCGGTGACCCACCGGTGCAGCGGCAGGCTGGTGTGGATGCCGTCGATCACGTATTCCTCGAGCGCGCGGCGCAGCCGCATCAGGCATTCGTTGCGGCTCGACCCGTGCACGACCAGCTTCGCGATCAGGCTGTCGTAGTGCGGCGGCACCTTGTAGCCGTCGTAGAGCGCGCTGTCGATGCGCACGCCCAGCCCGCCCGGCGCGTGGTAGCCCTGGATACGGCCGGGCGAGGGCGCGAAGGTCTCGGGATGCTCGGCGTTGACGCGGCACTCGATCGCGTGGCCGTGGAAGCGGATGTCCTTCTGGCCGTAGCCTAGCGGGGCGCCGGCCGCGACGCGGATCTGCTCGCGCACGAGGTCGATGCCGGTGATCATCTCGGTCACCGTGTGCTCGACCTGCAGGCGGGTGTTCATCTCGATGAAGTAGAACTCGCCGTCCTCGTACAGGAACTCCATCGTCCCGACGCCGCGGTAGCCGATGGCGCGCGCGGTCCGGGCGGCCAACTCGCCGATGCGCATGCGCTGCTCGGCGTTCAGGGCGGGCGAGGGGCCTTCCTCGACGACTTTCTGGTGCCGGCGCTGGACCGAACAGTCACGCTCGCCGAAATGGACGGCCGAGCCGTGCATGTCGGCCAGGATCTGGATCTCGATGTGGCGGGGACGGGCCAGGTACTTCTCGATGTAGACCTGGTCGTTGCCGAACGCGGCGCGCGCCTCGCCGCGCGCGAGCTGGTAGGCCTCGCGCAGGCCCTCCATGTCGCGGGCCACCTTCATCCCCTTGCCGCCGCCGCCGGCCGCCGCCTTGATCAGGACCGGGAAGCCGGTCTGACGGGCGACCGTCACGGCCTGCTCGTAGCTTTCCACCGGGCCGTCGGAGCCGGGCACGACCGGCAGGCCCTGGCCCATCACGGTGCGCTTGGCCGTGACCTTGTCGCCCATGATGCGGATGTGGTCGGGCGTCGGCCCGATGAAGGCGAAGCCGTGCTCCTCGACCATCTCGGCGAACTGCGCGTTCTCGGCCATGAAGCCGATGCCGGGATGGATCGCGTCGGCGCCGGTGATGGTGGCGGCCGACAGGATGGCGGGGATGTTGAGATAGCTCTCGCGCGCGGATGCCGGGCCGATGCAGACTGCCTCGTCGGCGAGGCGGACGTGCATGGCGTCGGCGTCGGCGGTCGAATGGACCGCCACCGTCTGGATGCCCATCTCGCGACACGCCCGGTGGATGCGGAGCGCGATCTCGCCGCGATTGGCGATCAGGACCTTTTCGAACACCGTTCCCGACCCCCGTCTATTCTATGACCATCAGGACTTCGCCGTACTCGACCGGCTGCGCGTCCTCGACATGGACGCTGACGACGGTCCCGGAGACCGGCGCCTTGATCGGGTTCATCACCTTCATCGCCTCGATGATGAGGATCGTCTGGCCCGCCTTCACCTTGTCGCCGACCCGCGCGAAGGGAGGCGAGCCCGGCTCCGGCGCGACATAGGCGGTGCCGACCATGGGCGAGGTCACGGCGCCGGGATGCGACGCGGAGACCGCCGGCGCGGGGGCCGCCGCCTCGCCCGCCGCAAGGGCGGCCGCGGGAAGCGCCGGCGCCGGCGCGTAGGCGATGGCCGGGGAGCCCTTGGTGACGCGGATCCTCTTCTCGCCCTCCGCGAACTCGATCTCGGTGAGGCCGGTCTCGTCGAGCAGACCCGCGAGCTTGCGAATCAGGTCGCCGTCGATGTCGAAAGTCGCCATGCCTTCTAGTTCCTGTCCGTCATTGCGTCGGCGTCGATCAACTGGGCAACCGCATCGAGCGCCATCAGATAGCCTTGTGCGCCGAAGCCGCAGATCACGCCCTCGGCCACCGCCGATACGTAGGAGTGGTGGCGGAAGGGCTCACGCCTGAAGATGTTCGAGAGATGGACCTCGATCACGGGCAGCTCGGCCAGCGTCAGCGCGTCGAGCAGGGCGATCGAGGTGTGGGTGTAGGCGCCGGCGTTGATGACGATCGCATCGTGGTCGGCGCGGGCCTGCTGGACCCAGGACACCAGCTCCCCCTCGTGGTTGGACTGGCGGAAATCGACGGCGAGGCCCAGGGCCTCGGCGCGTTCCTGGCACAGCGCCTCGATGTCGTCGAGGGTTTCGGATCCGTAGATCCCGGGTTCACGGACGCCGAGCATGTTCAGGTTGGGTCCGTTCAGGATCAGGACGGAAGGCTCTATCGCCACGAAGGTGAACTTCCGGTGGGGTCACGCTGCGGCGTTTATATCACGCGCCGTCGAGAGGGCAATGGGGCATGCCGTCGTGCGGTGGAACGGGGCCGGGGCGGCCTTCCCGCAGTCGCGCGGTCGAACGGCATTCGGCTCATGGGCGGGCATGGCTTCATCGCGCGCGCCCGCTCCCCTTCGCTTCCAGCGACGAGGCCAGCTTCCGAAGCAGCGCGGCCAGAGCCTCCTGTTCGTGCGCCGACAGGCCGTCGAGCAGTTCCGCCTCGGTCCGCATGTCCTCGACGATCGCGGCGCGCGCCTTCTCCCGGCCCGCGGCCGAGAGCCCGACCAGCAGGCTGCGCCCATCGGCCGGGTCCGGAACCCGTTCCACGAGGCCGCGCTTCTCCAGCCGGGATACCCGCGCGGTCAGCCCTCCCGAGGTGATCATGAGCCATCTGAACAGTTCCGTCGGACGCAGCCGATAGGGCGGGCCGGAGCGAAGCAGCGTCGAAAGGACGTCGAAATCGCCCGTATCCAGACCGTGACGCTCGAAGACCTTTTCGATCGCCGGGCGCACGCCGAGCGTGATCACGCGCGCGCGGCCGAGGATGGCCATGCCGCGCGTATCCATGCCCGGCATCTCCGCCGCCCACTGCCTTCTTCGCAATTCGACCCGGTCGTCGGGACCCATGGAGTCTCCGTTATCTTGATGGCAAGGTAAATATCTTGACATTAAGATAATTCGAAGCGCCACATCATCACAACCCGACCGTTCGACGGAGACGAGACATGCCCCACGATCAACCCGCCCAGCCCGTGAAGGGGCCGGCGTCCTACTTCCCGTCCATCGAACGGAAATACGGCCGGCCCGTCGAGGAGTGGCTCGGCCTAATCCGCGCCAGGCCAGACCTGAAGCACATGGAGTTGGTTGCCTGGCTGAAGGAGACGCATGGATTGGGGCACGGACATGCCAATGCGCTCGTGGCACATGCGCTGGCCGACGGCAAAAAGGAAAGAGGGGGGAAATGACTTCGAAGACGAGGAATATCGCCAAGCAAAGGAGCTGGTCTTCCTCCTGCGGGGGCCGCGATCAGAAGTCCGCGGTCGCGGCCAGCCGGACGCCGGCGGCCTGGAGGCGCCCTTTCGCGTCCGCCAGCGAGCCGTCGAGGTCGATCGCGCGGCAGGCGTCCTCGATAACGACCGCCTCGAAGCCGCAGCGCACGGCGTCCTCGGCCGAGTAGGCGACGCAGAAGTCGGTCGCGAGCCCGGCGAAGAACAGCCGCCGGATGCCGCGCTCGCGCAGGTAGCCGGCGAGGCCGGTCGCGGTCGCCCGGTCGTTCTCCTGGAAGGCGGAGTAGGAATCGATCTCCCGCCGGAAGCCCTTGCGCAGCACCAGCTCCGCCCGGGACACGTCGAGGCCGGAGTGGAAGGCGGCGCCGGTCGTCCCCTGGACGCAGTGGTCCGGCCACAGGACCTGCGCGCCGTAGGCGAGCGCAACCGTGTCGAACGGCGCCTTGCCGGGATGCGCGCTGGCGAAGGAACGGTGGTCGGCCGGGTGCCAGTCCTGGGTCAGCAGGGTGGTCGGGAACAGCCGGGCGAGGCGGTTGGCCGCCGGCACGACCGCGTCCCCGTCCGGCACGGCGAGCGCGCCGCCCGGGCAGAAGTCGTTCTGGATGTCGATCAGGACCAGCGCATCGGCCGGGCCGGGGGTGATCCGGGCAGGCATCGTCGCTCCTCAGCCGGCGTGGAGATCGAGGGCGCGGCCGTAGAGCCGGTCGAGCATCGCGTAGAACGGCTCCACCTCGTCGTCGGCGAGCGCCGCCAGCAGGTGGCGCTGGAGGTCGCCGGCGAGCGGCACGATCTGGTCGTGGACGGAACGGCCCTGCGCCGTCAGCGACAGCACGAGGCGGCGGCGGTCGGCCTCGTCGACCGCGCGGTGGACGAGGCCGCCGTCGGCCGCGCGGGCGACCGCCCTGCTGACCTGCACCTTGTCCATGGCCGTCCGCTCGCAGACCGCGTTCGCCGACATCGCCCCGAAGCGGGCGAGCACGGCCAGGACGCGCCATTCCGCGACCGTGAGGCCGAAGCGTTCCTCGTACAGGCGGGCGAGCGCCCGGCTGATCGTGTTGGTCAGGACCGACAGCCGGTAGGGAAGGAACTCCTCCAGGATGAGGCTGATTCCATCGCCGGCGAGATCGAGGTCGCCGTCGGGGGCGGCGCCAAGATCGCCGTTGGCGATGGTGGCGGGCCTGCGCGAACTCCTGGACATTGCCATGCGGCCGATTCCCCGTCCTGCGGTCAGGCCCCCTGCGGGCCTCGGGTGGATAGATTGCCCCAACCGGCCTGCAATTTGAACAGGAATGCTGCCATATCTCCTACAACATACCCGCTTGCTCCAGGTCCCGGCGCAGCGCGTCCGCCCCGGTGAAGCGTATGGCCTGCATGCCGACGCCGCGCGCCGCCTCGACGTTGCGCTCGACGTCGTCGATGAACAGCGTCTCGGCGGCGTCCAGCGCGTAGCGGTCCAGCAGACGGCGGTAGATCGCGGGGTCGGGCTTCACCAGCCGCTCCTCGCCGGAGACGACGACGCCGTCGAACAGGTTCAGGAAGTCAAAGCGCCGGCGCGCCAGCGCCAGCTTCGCGGCCGAGAAGTTGGTGATGGCGTAGACCGGCCGGCCGCGCGACTTCAGGGTGCGCAGCAGGTCGGCCGTCCCCTCGACCGGCCCGGGGACCATCTCCTCCCAGCGCAGGTGATAGGCGGCGATCAACTCGGCCAGGTCGGGGAAGCGTTCGGTCAGGACCGCCACCGCCTCATCCCAGGAGCGGCCGCGGTCCTGCTCGAGGTTCCATTCGGGAGTGCAGACCCCGGCCAGGAAGCGTTCCATGGCCGCCTCGTCGCCGGGGAAGAGCTTGCGGTAGAGGTGGCGCGGGTCCCATTCGATGAGGACGCCGCCGATGTCGAATACGGCGATGCGCGGGGACCGGTTTGCGGGCATCATGTCGCCTTCTCGTCTCGTCGCTGCTGGTCTCAAGGGTAACGGCTATGAAGCTCTTCGGCTATTTCCGCTCGTCCGCCGCCTATCGCGTGCGCATCGCCCTCAACCTGAAAGGCATCGAGGCGGAGCACGCGTTCGTCCATCTGCGCAAGGGCGAGCAGGCGGCCCCGGACTACGACGCGCTGAACCCCCAGCACCTCGTGCCGACCCTGGTCGACGGCGGGACGGTGCTGACGCAGTCGATGGCGATCATCGAGTACCTGGACGAGACCCGCCCCGAGCCGCCGCTGCTGCCGTCCGACCCGGCCGGGCGCGCCCGGGTACGGTCGGTCGCCCAGGCGATCGCCTGCGACCTGCACCCGCTCGACAACCTGCGCGTCCTCAAATACCTCACCGGCCCCATGGGCGTGACGGAGGAGAAGAGGGACGAATGGTACCGGCACTGGATCGCGGTCGGGCTGGGCGCGGTCGAGAGGATGCTGACGCCCGCGGCCGGGACCGGCAGGTTCTGCCACGGCGACGCGCCGGGCCTCGCCGATGTCTGCCTCGTGCCGCAGGTCTTCAACGCCGAGCGGTTCGGCTGCGACCTGTCGGCCTACCCGACGGTGATGCGGATCGCCGCCACCTGCCGGGAGCTGCCGGCCTTCGCCGCCGCCGCGCCCGAGCGCCAGCCCGACGCGGAGTGAGGGCGGCGGGAGCGCAGCCCGGAGTGCAGCCCGGAGTGCAGGGGGCCGGCCGCGACCCGGTCTAGCCCTCGCGCGCCTGCCCGATCAGGTCCTGGAGCTGCTGGAGCGGGATCGCGCCGGGCACGAGCCGGTCGCCGACCACGAAGGCCGGAGTGCCGTTGACGCCCAGCACTTCGGCCAGGCGAAGGTTGCGCTCGATCTCGGCCAGGATCTCGGGCGATTCCATGTCGGCCTTCAGCCGCTCGAGGTCGAGGCCGACCGAGGCGGCGACGCGCAGGACCTTGGCGTCGTCGAGCGTGCCGCGCAGCTCCATCAGGGCGTCGTGCATCTCCAGGTACTTGCCCTGGCGGTCCGCGGCCAGGGCGGCCCGGGCGGCCGTCAGCGAGGCGGGCCCGAGGATCGGGAACTCCTTGAAGACGACGCGCAGCTCGCCGTCCTCGCGCAGCAGCGCCTTCAGGCTGGGATGGACGGACTTGCAGTAGCCGCACTGGTAGTCGAAGAACTCGACCAGCGTCACGTCGCCGGCGGGGTTGCCGGCGACCGGGCCGGCATCGGCCCCGGCCAGCGCCTCGCGGTTGGCGGCCAGCGCCAGGCGCTGCCGCTCGACCTGCGCCATCTCCTGGCGCTGCTGGAACGTCTCCAGCGCCTCGATGATCACTTCCGGGTGTTCGAGCAGGTATTCGCGGACGATCTGCTCGACCGCCTGCCGGTCCGCCGCGGGGGCGCCGCCCTGGGCAAGGGCCGGGACGGACGGGACGAGGATCGTCGCCGGCCACAGGGCCAGCCACAGG
>NZ_DASYHS010000080.1:0-12658 GCF_035998295.1 Arenibaculum sp.
GGCGCGGCTAGAGCGGCAGATGTCCCTGGCCGGGGGAGGCGGCGGCCCCGGCCAGTTCCGGCATCGCCTCGCGGACGAGTTCGTCGGCCGCCTCCCCGAGGAGTTCGTCCGTCGCGTCGCCCTGGACCTGCTCGCGCCCGATCTCCAGCAGCACCGGCACCGCCAGCGGCGAGACGCGCGCCAGCGCCCGGTGCCGGATGCGGCCGCGGATGCGGGCGAGCATGGCGGCCAGGCGGCCGAGATCCGTCAGGCCGCCCGCCGCGTCGTGGCGGGTCGCACGAAGCAGCACGTGGCCGGGCTCGTGCCGGCGCAGGACGTCGTAGATCAGGTCGGAGCTGAAGGTGACTTGGCGGCCGGTCTTCTCCTGGCCGGGATGGCGCCGCTCGATCAGTCCCGCGATCACGGCGACGTTGCGGAAGGTGCGCCGGAGCATGGAGGATTCGTCCATCCACGCCTCCAGGTCGTCGCCGAGCATGTCCTGGTCGAGCAGTTCGCCCATCGCGTCGGGCGGAACGGGCTTCAGGCTCCAGACCGCCAGCACGTAGTCGGTCGCGACGAACCCGAGCGGCCCGAGGCCCATCCGCTCCATCCGGCGGGTCAGCAGCATGCCGAGCGTCTGATGGGCGTTGCGTCCCTCGAAGCAGTAGGCGACGAGATAGTGGCGCCTGCCGCGCGGGAACGTCTCCACCAGCAGCCCGGCGTCGTCCGGCAGGACCGAGCGCAGCCGCTGCAGCCGCAGCCATTCGCGCACGGCATCCGGCAGGCCCTCCCAATGCGCGGGATCGCCCAGTATCGCCCGCACGCGTTCCGCCAGATGGGTCGACAGCGGCAGCCGCCCGCCGGCATAGGCCGGCACCTTGGGATCGCCGGTACCGCCGCGCGCGCAGTTGACCCAGGTCTCCTGCACGCCCAGGAACTTCAGGAGCTGGCCCGCGAAGACGAAGGTGTCGCCGGGCGTCAGGCCCTGGACGAAATATTCCTCCACCTCGCCCAGCACCGGGCCGCGGTTGAGGCGGACCTTCAAGGTCACCGCCTCCACGATGGTCCCGACGTTCATACGGTACTGGCGCGCGACCCTGGCGTCGGCGACCGTCCAGGAACCATCCTCGGCCGGCACGAGCCGGCGGAAGCGCTCGTAGGTGGCGAGCGCATAGCCTCCGGTCGCGACGAAGGCCAGGGTGTCGTCGAAGTCCTTGCGCGACAGGTCGGCATAGGGAGCCGCCGTGCGGATCTCCTCGAAGGCCGCATCGGCCTCGAAGGGGGCCGCGCAGGCCATGCCGAGCAGATGCTGGGCCAGCACGTCGAGCCCGCCCGGCCGCGGCGGGTCGCCGTCGAGGGTGCCTTCGCGGACCGCGTCCAGCGCGGCCCGGCACTCCAGCACCTCGAACCGGTTCGCAGGCACCAGCAGCGCGCGGCTCGGCTCGTCCAGGCGATGGTTGGCGCGCCCGATGCGCTGAAGGAGCCGGCTGGCACCCTTGGGGGCGCCGACCTGGACGACGAGGTCGACCGCGGCCCAGTCGATCCCCAGATCGAGCGAGCTGGTCGCGACGACGCCACGCAGGCTTCCGCGCGCCATCGCGGCCTCGACCTTGCGCCGCTGCTCGGCCGCGAGGCTGCCGTGGTGGAGCGCGATGGGCAGGCCGTCCTCGTTGAGCTTCCACAGCTCCTGGAAGACGATCTCGGCCTGGGCGCGGGTATTAACGAAGACCAGGGTCGTGCCGGCGTGGCGGATGCGTTCGTAGACCTCGGCCAGGGCGTGGATGGCCATGTGCCCGGACCAGGGCAGGCGTTCGCGCGTCGTCAGCACCTCCACCCGCGCCGCGGCACCCGCCCGGCCGCGCACCACGCGCACGTCGGCGCCGTCCGCCCGGCCCGTGCGCGAGAGATACGCCGTCAGCGCGTCCGGGTGCGCGACGGTGGCCGACAGGCCGACCCGGCGCGCGCCGGGGGCGAGGCGGCCGAGCCGCGCCAGGCCGAGAGCCAGCAGCTCGCCCCGCTTGGTCCCGACGAGGGCGTGCAGCTCGTCGATCACGACCGCGCGCAGACCGGCGAAGATGCGGTCGGCATCCCGGTAGGAGAGCATCAGGGCGAGGCTCTCGGGCGTGGTCATCAGGATCTGCGGCGGGCGGGAGCGCTGGCGCTCGCGCTTGGCCGCCGGCGTGTCGCCGGTCCGGGTCTCGGCCCGGATCGGCAGGCGCAGCTCCGCGACCGGCGTTTCCAGGTTGCGCTGGATGTCGACCGCCAGCGCCTTCAGCGGCGAGACGTAGAGCGTGTGCAGCCCGTCGCGCGGCCGTTCGGACAGCTCGACCAGCGTGGGCAGGAAGCCCGCGAGCGTCTTGCCGGCCCCGGTCGGCGCGATCAGCAGCGCACCGGACCCCTCCGACGCCGCGCGCAGCATCTCGAGCTGATGGGCGTGCGGCTGCCAGCCGCGGCTGGCGAACCAGCCCAGGAACTTCGCGGGAAGGAGGGGAGCGGGCAGGGCGTCGTCGGGCATCGGGAGCAACATGGGCGGCGCCCGTGGAATTTGCCATGGCCGGGAACGGTTGTCGCAGTCGTCGACGAATGATGGGAGGCCGCAGAGCCATGACCGAGGATCGCGAGAAGCGGGCGCTGCACGAGCTGATGGAGGCGGCCGCCCGCAGGGGCGTCGACCTGGCGACGCTGATCGGGGAACTCCAGGCCGGGCCGGTCGCGGAACCGGCACCCGACGAGGACGCCGGGCTGTCGGGAGCGGAACTCGGCATCGTGCGGGCGGTGCGGGCGGAGGCGGCGAAGGTCTTCGGCGGCGCCGACGCGGCGCGGGCGTTCATGATGCGCGAGGACCCGCGGCTCGACGGCCGGCGGCCGCGCGACCTCGCGGCCGAAGGGATCGAGGGCGCGGAGCGGGTACTGCAGCTCCTCGGCAGGATCAGGTACGGGGGCGGGGCGTAGGGACGGGCCGCTCGGCGCCCGGCCAGGAACCCGGCCATCGCCCCGGTGTTTTGCGGGGGCATCAAGAGGTACGGGTGAACAGTCATGCCGGATACGGACCCCAGGGGCGCGCGGGCGCAGGTGGCCAATGCGCGGCCGGAGGACGTGGGGAGGGGCATCGCGCGCGTCGGCCGGTCGGTGCTGGCGCAGCTCGGCATGCGCGAGGGCGAGCCGATCGAGATCGTCGGCCAGCGCCACACGGCCGCGATCGCCGGACCGCCCTATCCCGAGGACGAGGGCCTGGACATCATCCGCCTGGACGGCCTGCAGCGGGCGAACGCCGGGGTCACCGGCGGAGACGCCATCGAGGTCCGGCGCGCGGACGCCAAGCTCGCCAAGCGCGTCACGATGGCGCCCGCGCAGAAGAACCTGCGCCTGCACGGCTCGGGCGACGCGTTGCGCCGGACGTTCCTGCGCCGGCCGTTCGTCGCCGGCGACATCGTGTCCACCTCGGTCTACCACCGCGCCCGGCCGTCCGCGCGCGGCGCGGCCGACGACGCGTTCCGCAGCATGTTCGAGGCCCCGGCCTACGGGCTGCAGGAGATCCGGCTGGTCGTCGTGGCGACGACGCCGAAGGGGGTCGTGCAGATCGGCCCCGAGACCGAGGTCGACCTGCTGCCGCAATACGTCGAGCCCAAGGAGGCGCGGCCGGCCGACGTCACCTACGACGACATCGGCGGACTGGGAGGCACGGTAGACCAGGTGCGCGAGATGGTCGAGCTGCCGCTGCGCCATCCGGAGCTGTTCCAGCGCCTGGGGATCGAGCCGCCGAAGGGCGTGATCCTCCACGGCCCGCCCGGTACCGGCAAGACGCTGCTGGCGCGCGCGGTCGCCAACGAGTCGGAGGCGTCCTTCCACCACATCGCCGGCCCCGAGATCATGGGCCGGCACTACGGCGAATCCGAGCAGCGCCTGCGCGACGTGTTCCAGCAGGCCCAGCGGAACGCGCCCTCGATCATCTTCATCGACGAGATCGACAGCATCGCGCCCAAGCGCGAGCAGTCCATCGGCGAGGTCGAGCGCAGGGTGGTCGCCCAGCTCCTCACGCTGATGGACGGGCTGGAGCCACGGCAGAACGTCGTCGTGATCGGCGCCACCAACCGCATCGACGCGATCGACGAGGCGCTGCGCCGGCCCGGCCGCTTCGACCGGGAGATCGTGATCGGGGTGCCCGACCAGGAAGGGCGGCGCGAGGTGCTGGACAGCCATACCCGCGGCATGCCGCTGGCCGACGACGTCGACACGGACGAACTCGCGCGGACCACCTACGGCTTCGTCGGCGCCGACATGTCGGCGCTCACCCGCGAGGCGGCGATGGAATCGCTGCGCCGCGTGCTGCCGAAGATCAACCTCAAGGAAGGCGGCATCCCGGCCGAGATCCTCGACGCGCTCCAGGTCACGCGGGAGGATTTCCAGCGCGCGCTGAAGCGGGTCCAGCCCTCGGCCCTGCGCGAGATCATGATCCAGGTGCCCAACGTCACCTGGGAGGACATCGGCGGCCTGACCCAGGTGCGCGAGCGCTTGGCGGAGGGGATCGAACTGCCGCTCAAGCACCCGGAGGCGTTCGAGCGGATCGGCATCCGGCCCGCCAAGGGCTTCCTGCTGTTCGGACCGCCCGGCACCGGCAAGACGCTGCTGGCCAAGGCCGTCGCGCGCGAGGCCAACGCCAACTTCATCGCGACCAAGTCCTCGGACCTGCTGTCGAAATGGTACGGCGAGAGCGAGCAGCAGGTCTCGCGGCTGTTCGCGCGGGCCCGGCAGGTGGCGCCGACCGTCATCTTCATCGACGAGATCGACAGCCTCGCGCCGATGCGCGGCGGCGGCCTCGCCGAGCCGGCCGTCACCGAGCGCGTCGTCAACACGATACTGTCGGAGATGGACGGGCTGGAGGACCTGCAGGGCGTCGTCGTGATCGGCGCCACAAACCGGCCGACGCTGCTCGACCCCGCGCTGCTGCGCCCGGGCCGGTTCGACGAGCTGGTCTACGTGCCGGTGCCGGACCGCGGCGGCCGGCTCCAGATCCTGCGCATCGCCACCAAGGCCATGCCGATGGCCGACGACGTCGACCTGGAGAAGCTCGCCGACGGGACCCACGGCTACACCGGGGCCGACCTGTCCGACGTCGTGCGCCGCGCAGGGCTCCTGGCGCTGCGGCAGTCGGTCAGCGCCGGCGACGTCACGCGGGCCCATTTCGAGGAGGCGCTGAAGGAGACGCGCGCCTCCGTCACTCCGGAGATGGAGCGGGAATACGAGGAGATGGTGCGCTCCCTCAAGCAGGAAGCCCCGCTCCGGCAGCCGGTCGGGTTCCACCTCGGCACGCGCTGACGCCGCCGTTCCCACCCCCGCAGACCGGGACCCCCTCCGAGCGACCGCAGGCGCGCATCGTGGGGTATTCGCGTTTCCCCTGCCGGCCCCCCCCACCGAAGGGGACCTTCGCGGCAGGGAGCAACCATTGGGGATTACCCTGTTATCCGACGCAAAATTACGGAGTATTCAGCCTTCGTTCGTGCCCAGCCTCCCTTGTTCTGCGTTCGGGCTTTAGAGCGATTGAGGGGCCGGGGACCGCGGGTCTAGGCTCCTCTCCCGGAACGTCAGACACGGATTCGGAAGACTCGGTGCGCGTCGTCGCCCGACGGTCCGTGGCGAGGTGAACCGATATCATGGACGAAGCCAGTTTCGATTTCCAAGTGACCGCCGAGGACATGACCCTGTTCCGGCAACTCAGCGGCGATACCAATCCGCTGCATGACGACGAGGCTTTCGCGCAACGGCTCGGTTTCGACGGGCCCGTGGTCTATGGCGGGCTGCTGGTGGCGCAGGTCTCGCGCCTGCTCGGCAACCACATGCCTGGGCCGGGTTGCGTCTGGCATTCCCTTTCGATGAACTTCCGCTCCGCGCTGCAGGTCGGGGAGCCCGCGCGGCTGTCGGCGCGGGCGACGCACGCGAATCCGGAACTGGGCACCCTGCGGGTCGCGATCACCATCGAGGCGGGCGGGCGCCGCGTCGCCGACGGCACCGCGCAGGCACTGCGCCCGGCCGGCGCACCGGAGGCCCGATGACCGGCGACGGAACCCTGATCGTGACCGGCGCCACCGGCGGCGTCGGAGCGGCGCTGGCGCGCAGGGCCGCCCGGGACGGCTGGGACGTCGTGCTCGGCTGGCATGCGCGGCGCGAGGCGGCGGAAGACCTCGCCCGCTCGATCGCCGAGGCGAGCGGCCGGCACACGCTGGCGGTCCGCCTGCCGCTCGACGAGCCGGACGGCATCGAAGCCGGGCTCGACGAGGTCGAGGCCCTGGGACGGCCGGTGCGGGCCCTGGCGCTCTGCGCAGCGCCCGCTCCCGAGGTCGGCCCTTTCGCCCGTGCATCGGCCGGGCGCTTCAGGGCTCAGTTCGAGGCGGCCGTGGTCGGCAACCACCGGCTGATGGCGGAGTGCTGGCGCCGGTTCTTCCGCCGCCAGGGCGGCGGCCACGTCGTCGCGGTGCTGAGCGCGGCCCTCGGGCCGCCCGCGGCACCGCATATGGTGCCCTATGTCGCGGCCAAGGGCGCGCTCGCCGCGCTGCTGGAGGCCGCCGCGGCCGAGCTCGGCCCCGCCGGCCTGCGCGTCGGCGCCGCCAGCCCCGGCTACATTGAGACCGGCATGCTCTCGGCCTTCGACGCCCGGATGCTCGACCGTGTCCGGGAGCGCTCGCCCGGCGGGCGCTTCCTCGATGCGGACGAGGTCGCGGCGGCACTCGCGGACTCGCTCGCGGCACCGCCCGAGCCGGGCCGCGTCCACCCCATCGCCATCCCCGAACCGGTAACGACATGACGACAGACAACCACCCCGCGCATCCCGCGGAGCTGTACTGGCTTCCGCCGGCCGCGGATTTCGACCAGACGCTCGCCCGTGCGCGGGACGACGGCGCGGCCCCGGCGGAACGCCTCGCGGCGCTGCGCGAGCTCGCCGGGTCCCGGCTCGACTTCATGCGCACGGCGAAGGTGGAGCGCGCGTTGCGCGGCCTGCCCGGCGACGCGACGGCCGCGCTCCAGCCGGTCCGC
Organism: Arenibaculum sp.; assembly: GCF_035998295.1. Lineage (NCBI taxonomy): Bacteria > Pseudomonadati > Pseudomonadota > Alphaproteobacteria > Rhodospirillales > Azospirillaceae > Arenibaculum > Arenibaculum sp. The sequence goes on from NZ_DASYHS010000080.1 coordinate 7,009, forward strand.
CTGGCGCTCCTGGCCGGGCACACGGTCGACCACCTCGTGCCGGCCATCCGCGTCGCGGGGCTGCGGCGCGGGCTGCTGGTCGACTGCCGGGTCGGTCCCTACGGGCAGTGGCGCCAGCAGATCCTGGACCCCGGCTCCGAGCTGTACCGCTCGGAGCCGGACGTGGTGCTGCTGGCGCCGTCCGCGGACGAACTGCTGCCCCCGCTGCCGCTTTCGGCCGCGCGGAGCGAGGCGGAGGAAGCGGTCTCGCGGACGGTGAAGGAGCTGGCCGGGTTCTGGCGCATCCTGCGCGAACGCCTGCGCGCGGCGGTGATGCAGCAGGCGCCGCTGCCCCCGACGCCGCTGTTCGGGCACCACGAGCGGCTGGTGCCGGGCGCGCCCGGCGCGCTCGCGGCCCGGCTGGAGGGTGCGCTTGCCGACGCGGCCGCAGAGGAGGGCGTCCATCTCCTCGACCTCGCGGCGGCGGCGGCGCGGATCGGCAGCGGCGCGGTATCGGACCCGCGGCTCTGGCACCATGCCAAGCAGGAGATCTCGCCGGTGGCCGGGCCCTGGGCCGGCGAGCAGGTCGGGCGCATCCTGGGCGCGCTGCGCGGGCGGTCGCGCAAGGCCCTCGTGCTCGACCTCGACGATACGCTGTGGGGCGGCATCATCGGCGAGGACGGGGTCGACGGCATCGCGATCGGGCAGGGCAGCGCCGAAGGCGAGGCGTTCCTCGCCTTCCAGCGCCACGTCCGGCGCCTCGCGGAGCGGGGCGTGGTGCTCGCGGTCAGTTCCAAGAACGATCCGACGATCGCGCTCGGCCCGTTCGAGCGGCATCCCGACATGCTGCTGCGGCGGTCGGACTTCGCGGCCTTCGAGGCCGGGTGGGGCGACAAGCCGGCGGCCGTGCGGCGGATCGCCGAGGAGCTGGGCCTCGGGCTCGACGCGCTCGTCTTCTTCGACGACAACCCGGCCGAACGCGCGCTGATGCGCCGCACCCTGCCCGAGGTCGCGGTGCCCGAAGTGCCGCCGGCGCCGGAGCGGTACGTGCAGTGCCTCGCCGACGCCGGGTATTTCGAGGCCGTCTCCTTCACCGCGGACGACGCGCAGCGCGCGGCGCAGTATTCCGCCAGTGCCGAGCGGCGCCGCGCGCAGGCGGGGGCCACCGACCTGGAGGGCTTCCTGCGCGACCTCGCGATGGTGCTGGAGGTGCGCAAGGTCGAGCCGGTGAGCCTCGCGCGGGTGACCCAGCTCATCAACAAGACCAACCAGTTCAACCTGACGACCCGCCGCTACGGCGAGGCCGAGGTCGCCGCTTTCGCGCAGGACCCGTCGGTCCTGACCTTCTGCGGCCGGCTGACCGACCGGCTGGGCGACAACGGCATCGTCAGCGTCGTGATCGGACGGCTGGTGGAGGAGGGCGGGGAACGCGTGCTCGACCTCGACACCTGGCTGATGAGCTGCCGCGTGCTCGGCCGGCGGGTCGAGCAGGCGATGCTCGGCACGATCGCGGCGGCGGCGGCGCGGGCCGGGGCCGACGCCCTGGTCGGGCGCTACCGGCCGACGCCGCGCAACGGGCTCGTGCGCGAGCTTTACCCCTCGCTCGGCTTCGCGCCGGCGGGCGAGGGCGAGGACGGCGAAACCCTGTGGCGCCTGCCGCTGGCCGGCGCCGCGTCCGAACCGGCCGCAAACGACACTCTGCCCCCCATCGAGGTGAGATTCCATGACTGAGCAGCAGATCTACGACGGCATCACCGAGATCCTGCGCGAGGTTTTCGACGACGACCGGCTGGTCGCGACGCCCGAGCTTTCGGCCCGCGACGTGCCGGAATGGGACAGCTTCAACCAGATCAACGTCGTGGTGGCGAGCGAGCTGAAGTTCGGCGTCCAGTTCCGCTCGGCCGAGATCGAGGCGCTGAACTGCGTCGGCGACTTCGCGGCGTTGATCCGTTCCAAGCTCGACGCGAACTGAGGACCGGGCACCGCGAACATGCTGTTCAACTCGTTCGAGTTCATCGGCTGGTTCCTTCCGGGGACCGTGGCCGTGTTCTTCCTGCTGGGGGTCGCCGGCTGGCCGAAGGCCGCCATGACCTGGCTGGTCGTCGCGTCCCTGTTCTTCTACGGCTGGTGGAACCCGGCCTATGTGCCGCTGCTGGTCAGCTCCATCGGCGTCAACTACCTGATCGGCCTCAGTCTCGCCCGGCGTCCCAGCCGGCTGCTGCTGGTGGCCGGCATCGCCGCGAACCTGCTGGTGCTCGGCTGGTACAAATACGCGGCGTTCGTGTTCGACAGCGTGAACCTCGCCTTCGGGGCGGGGCTGACGCTGCCCGAGCTGCTGCTGCCGCTCGCGATCTCGTTCTTCACCTTCCAGCAGATCGCCTTCCTGGTCGACGCCAATGCCGGGCTGACCCACGAGAAGAGCCTGCTGCGCTACTCCCTGTTCGTGTGCTTCTTCCCCCAGCTCATCGCGGGGCCGATCGTCCATCACAAGGAGATGCTGCCCCAGTTCGACCGGGACGAGACGTTCCGGCCGTCGGTCGCCAACCTGTCGGTCGGCCTGACGGTGTTCGTGATCGGGCTGTTCAAGAAGGTGGTGATCGCGGACTCGGTGGCGCCGCTGTCGACGGCGATGTTCGCGGGGGCCGCGACGGGCACGGAGCCGGACATGGCCGCCGCCTGGATCGGCGCCGTGGCCTTCTCCATCCAGCTCTACTTCGACTTCTCCGGCTATTCCGACATGGCGATCGGCGCCTCGCGGATGATGGGCATCCGGCTGCCGCTGAACTTCGCCTCGCCCTACAAGGCGGCCAGCATCATCGACTTCTGGTCGCGCTGGCACATGACGCTGACCCGGTTCCTGACCGCCTATGTCTACAATCCCGTCACGATGGGCCTGACCAAGCGGCGCCTGAAGGCCGGGCTGCCGCCGCTGCGCCCGAAGAGGCCGGGCTTCGTGCCGTTCATCCTGCTGATCGCATGGCCGACCTTCCTGACCATGGCGCTCGCGGGCGTGTGGCACGGGGCCGGCTGGCAGTTCGTCCTGTTCGGCGTGATCCACGGCGTCCTGCTGGTGCTGAACCATGCCTGGCGGGTCCTCAGGCACGCGTTCGGCATCGGGCCGGAGCGGGGACGCCCGTGGCGGCCGCTGGGCGTGGCGCTCACCTTCGTCGCTTGGACGGTCTCGCTGGTGTTCTTCAAGGCCGAGAGCGTCGGCCACGCGTTCACGGTGCTGGAAGGCATGGCCGGGCTGAACGGCTTCGTCCTGCCCCACCCGCTGACGCCGTTCACCTGGATCGCGGACGCGCCGGCCGCCGCCCTCTACATGGTCGCGCGCAACCTCGTGCTCGACGGATACCTGCCGCTGCTGACGGGCGCCGCGATCGTGTGGCTGATGCCGAACACGCAGGAATGGATACGCGACGCCGGCATCGCCACGACGGCACGCGCGGTCGCCGGCCCGGCGCCGGGGACGGGGCTCGCGCGCCTGATGCCGGCCGGCACGCCCGAATGGCGCCCGAGCGTCCCGGTCGGGCTCGCGATCGGGATGCTGTTCGCCTTCACCCTTCTCCAGGCTTTCGCGACGACGACGTCGGAATTCCTCTATTTCACTTTCTGACCGGTCCGACCGGGGAGAGTAGACGCCATGAAGTATCTGGCCGCCATCGCAGCAGGAGCCATCGGGCTCGCGGGAGCCTATGCCGGCACCGTCCTGCTGCTGGAAGCCCAGTTCCCCCAGCACCTGCCGGCACCCTCGATCACCCGGATCAAGCATCTGGACGAGAAGCTGCTGTACCTGCGCGAGCGCGGGCCGGTCGAGCCGGCGCTGCTCGCCGTCGGCTCGTCGATCACCTGGCGCCAGATGGACGGGGACGCGTTCGCCGAACTCGCCGGCGGGGCCGACCGCGTCTTCAACGGGGCCACGGCGTTCCTCCAGGCCCACCAGACGCGCTTCCTGACCGAGTTCTACCTCGACCATTTCAGCGGGGTGGAGACGGTGCTGGTCATGGTGGCGCTGCCCGATTTCAGCGACTGCACCGGGATCGACAGCGTGCTGATGGATACCGCCGACGCGGTGAGCTACGCCTTCGAGGGCAAGGACGACCTGGGCTTCTATTTCAAGTACTTCACCCCGCTGATGTACCTGAAGCGGGGGATATCCATGGCGGAGCAGCGCCAGCCGCTGACAGGCGAGGTCTATCTGGACGAGTACGGCAGCTCGCCCATCGACCTGCTGCCGGGGACCACGCCCTCGCTGCGCTACGGAGAACTCCCGGTCGACGACGCCTGCATCGCGGAGCTGGCGAAGCTTTCGGCGGAGATCGACGGCATGGGCAAGGAGATGGCGCTGGTCTTCGCGCCGGTGCATCCCGCCTATTGGGAGAGTTTTCCGGCGGCGCGCGAGGCTTGGCGGGCGGTGGCGGAGCGGATCACCGAAGCCGTCGCGCCGCATGGGACCCGCGTGCTCGACCTGGCCGAAAGCCCGGCGTTCAAGGCCGAGGACTTCTTCGACGCGTTCCATCTGCGCTGGCCGTCCGTCGCGCGGTTCTCGACCATGACCGCCGACTGGATGCGGGACCGCCATCACATCGCCCGGGCCCCGGCCGAACGGCCGACCGGAATGCCGGCAACGGCGAAAGACCAGCCGCGCCGCCGCCCGCCGGGCGTGCCCGCGTCCGGCGCGTTCCGCCGCACCAGCGTGGAATAACCCGGGCGGCTCTCCTGGGTCCTTGGCGATCGCGTGGGGGTTTGTGGGGGTTTGTGGGGGTGGGGTAGGAAGGCCCAACGGGAGGGGTGTTTAGGGCCCGCACTCACGGTTGAGAATTCCCTCTCCCATGCAATGGGAGAGGGAGGGGCCCGCCGCGTCAGCGGTGGGAAGGTGAGGGTCGGGCGGCGGGAAACGGCTTTTGGGGCGAGAGCGCGCAGCCCTCACCCTCCCGCACTTTCAGTGCGGGCCCCTCCCTCTCCCGTTGCACGGGAGAGGGGTAGTTCTACTTGCGGCGGGCCATCGACTTGAGGGCGCGGCGTTCGCGGCGGTTCAATTGGGGTTCGGGGTCGACGACCGACGGCAGGAGGGTGGCCAGGTCGAGGTCGTCCAGGATCGGGACGGGGGTGGGCTTTGCCTGCTCGATCGCGGGCAGGCGGCCGTTGCCCTTGCCGTTCATGCCGTGGAGCTGCATCAGACGGTCGATCGCGCGCAGCGCGTGGCCGGTCTGGCCGTTGGCGATCGAATGCTCGACCAGGTGGGACAGCCAGGCCTCCAGGCGCTCGAACATGGCGGCGTGGCCGGCCTCGCGGGCGGCGGACAATGTGGCCACCCGCTCGCCCATGCCGGGCTCGGCCAGCAGCGCCTCGCCCGCGGTCGGGTCGGCGTAGCCGATCATGCGCGCCGCGGTGGCGGGGGTGGCGCCGTTGGCGACCAGACGGCAGAACAGTTCCTGGCGGGGGTCGAGCGTCACGGCCTGCTCCTTCCGATCGGGGAAGGGCAATATGGAACAAATAGCGAACTTGGTCAAGCCCTCCTCAGGCGGCTGCAGGGCTGCGAACTCGGGTTAACGGCGGTTTACGAATTGCGCTGGTCGTGATTCTGTGGGCTGTCGGTGATTCGGAGAATCCAGCCCATGTCGTTGCCGCCGGTCTCCCTTGGCGAGAAGTCGCGCCTTCGTGCGCTTTT
>NZ_DASYHS010000129.1:0-2399 GCF_035998295.1 Arenibaculum sp.
CGGCGGACTTGGCGGCCGGAGCTGGCCGGATATGCGCGACAGAATGACTCGGCCGGCCGATGGCGCGCCGTCGGCCCTGCCGGGCCCGGGCCGGGATGGTACACTCCCGCCATGTCGCTGGATGCCGCCGATCTGCCCGACGACGTCGAGGGTCTCCGCCGCCTGGTGCTGGAGGAGCGCAGGGTCGCGGCTGCCGCCCGGGCCGAAGCGGAAAACTGGGCCGGCCAACTGCGCCAAGCGCAGGCCGGGCTGGTCGCCCAGGCGCTGGAGATCGAAAAGCTCAAGGTCCAGCTCGCGAGACTGCGCCGGATGCAGTTCGGCCGCTCGTCGGAGAAGCTGGACCGGCAGATCGAGCAGTTGGAGCTGCTGCTGGAGGACCTGGAGGAGGATCTCGGCCGCAGCGAGCAGACGGCCCCGCTGCCGCCCGCGCCAGCTGATGAGGCCAAGACCAAGCCGGTCCGCCGGCCGCTGCCCGAGCATCTGCCGCGCGAGGAGATCGTCCATGCCGCGGGCTGCGCCTGCCCGCCCTGCGGCGGCGAGTTGCGCCGGCTGGGCGAGGACGTGACGGAGATCCTGGAGTATCGGCCGGCCCGCTTCCACGTCGTCCGCCACGTCCGGCCCAAATTCTCGTGCCGGCGCTGCGAGGCGATCGCCCAGGCGCCGCTGCCGGAGCTCCCCATCGAGCGCGGCCGGCCGGGCCCCGGGCTGCTGGCCCATGTGCTGGTGTCCAAGTACGCCGACCACCTGCCGCTGTACCGCCAGGCCGGGATCTACGCCCGCGAGGGCGTGGAGCTGGAGCGCTCGACCCTGGCCGACTGGGTCGGCCGGGCGGGGGTGCTGCTGGAGCCGCTGGTCGCGGCGCTGCGGCGCGAGGCGATGGCCTCGCCCCGGCTGCACGGCGACGACACGCCGGTGCCGGTGCTGGCGCCGGGAACGGGCACGACGAAGACCGGGCGGCTGTGGGTCTACGTCCGCGACGACCGCGGGCATGGCGGCAAGGCGGCGCCGGCGGCCATATATTTCTACTGCCCCGACCGCAAGGGCGATCATCCGCAGGCGCACTTGGCCGAATTCCACGGGCATCTGCACGCTGATGGCTATGCCGGTTTCGGGGCGCTGTACGATAATGCGGGCCGCCGGCCCGGGCCGATCGTCGAGGTGGCATGCTGGGCGCATGCGCGGCGCAAATTCCACGACGTGCATGCAACGACGAAGAGCCCGACCGCCTTTGAGGGCTTGAAGCGGATTGGCACGCTCTATGCGGTCGAGGAGGCGATCCGGGGCCAACCGCCGGACGAACGACGGCGCCTGCGCCAGGAGCGAAGTCGCTCGGCCGCCGAGGAACTGGCGGCCTGGATGCGGGCGACCTTGCCGAAGCTGTCGGGCAAATCGGACTTGGCAGGGGCAATGCGCTACACGCTGGCGCGCTGGCCGGCCCTGACCCGCTATCTCGACGACGGCCGGCTCGCGATCGACAACAACCCGGCCGAACGTGCGCTACGCGCCATAGCGCTCGGTCGCAAGAACTGGTTGTTTGCCGGATCGGACCGGGGCGGCGAGCGGGCCGCGGCGATCTATTCGCTGATCGAGACCGCCAGGCTCAACGGCCTCGACCCGCAGGCCTGGCTGGCCGACGTCATCGCCAGGATCAATGCCCATCCCGCCAAGCGGATCAACGATCTGCTCCCCTGGAACTGGAAGCCTGCCCCCTGAGCCGCGGGGCAGGCCGGACGCTTACCGTTAGCTTGAAGCGCTTCCCTTGTTCAGTGCCCGCTATCACGCCCTATCCGGTCGTGCCGGTGCTTCTGTCTGGAGGCGTCGGAGCCCAGCTGTGCTGATGTGGTGGAAGACATATCCGGAGCAGCTGCTGCCTTTGACCGGCACGGCTCCAGGGGCAGGTTGACCATTGTAGTGCATTTGCGCCATTTAGTGACGGTCGCCCAGCACCTATCATCGTGAGGATGACATCGCGCGGGTCGAAGATGCCTGCGCCTGCGGCTAGTACTACAGCCGGGATTATTCTCGATGGCCGTTGTTGAGGCAGGCATCCTGGTGGAGGATGCCGCCCATGCCGACGGTTGCCGACGCGATGGTCTGGAATCGCGATTTTGACGCGCTGATGGAGCGCCTTTGGCCCCGGTTCAGCCGGGTGGAGGCGCGGCGCCGGGCGCGCTCCTACGTGGCGGGCCTGCTGGCGCCGCTGGAGCGCAAGAACGGCTGGCATCTGGCCGAGGCGGCGGGCGACGCCAGCCCGGACAGCGTGCAGGACTTCCTGGCGCGCATGCGCTGGGACGCCGACGCGGTGCGCGATGATCTGCGCGCCTATGTGGTCGAGCATCTGGGCGATGCGGCTGGCGTGCTGGTGCTCGACGAGACGGGCTTCGTGAAGAAGGGTGAGC
>NZ_DASYHS010000133.1:0-6474 GCF_035998295.1 Arenibaculum sp.
CCGGTCGACGAGCGCTGGTGCCTGGTCCACGCGACCCACATGGTGCCCGGCGAGACGGTGGCGCTCGCCCGCTCGGGCGCCGTCGCCGGGCTCTGCCCGATCACGGAGGCCGATCTCGGCGACGGCGTGTTCGACGCGCAGCGTTTCGTCGAGGCGGGGGGGCTCTACGGCATCGGCTCGGACTCGAACGTCCGCATCGCGCTCGCCGAGGAACTGCGCCTGCTGGAGTACGGCCAGCGCCTGACCCGGCGGCGGCGCAACCTGTTCGCCCGCGACGGCCGCTCGACCGGCCGCGCGCTGTACGAGGACGCGCTCGCCGGCGGTGCCCGCGCGCTCGGCCGCGGCTCGGGCTCGATCGCGCCGGGACGCTTGGCCGACCTGGTCGCAGTGGACCCGACGGGGCTGCTCGTCGCCGACCACGGGGGCGACCGGGTGCTCGACGGCTGGCTGTTCGCCGGGGACGACCACATCGTCCGCGACGTGTGGTCGGCCGGCCGGCACATCGTGACGCAGGGCCGCCACGTCCGCGGCGAGGCCGTCCGGCAGGCCTTCCGGCGCGCCCTCGACGAACTGCGCGAGGGACTGTGACGTCCTCGGTCCGGACGGAGGAGCAGCCGGTCTACCGGCGCGTCAAGGGGGCGATCCTGGACCGCATCCGGGCCGGCGAATGGCGGCCGGGCCAGCGCATCCCGTCGGAAGCCGAACTGGCCGAGGCGTTCGGCTGCGCGCGCATGACGGTGCACCGCTCCCTGCGCGAGCTCGCGAGCGAAGGGGTGGTGGAGCGCCGCCGGCGCGCGGGCACGCGCGTGGCGCTGCAGGAAGGGCGCAACGTCCTGTTCGACATCCCGCGCATCGACCTGCAGATCGCCCAGACGGGCGCCGCCTACCGCTACGAGGCGGTGCGGCGGGAGGTCGTCCGCCCGCCCCCGGCCGTGCGCGCGCAGCTCGGGCTGACGGCGCGGCGCGATGCGCTGCACGTCTTGTGCCTGCACCACGCCAACGGCGTGCCCTTCCAGCTCGAGGACCGCTGGATCAACCTCGACGCGGTGCCCGACGCGCGCGATGCCGACCTGACGGCGGAGCCGCCGGGCCGCTGGCTGCTCGCGAACGTCGCCTGGTCGGACGCCGAGCACGTCATGTCGGCCGCCAACGCCACCGAGGAGGAGGCGCGGCTGCTCGACCTGGCCGGACGCGACGCCCTCTACGTCGTGGAGCGGCGCACCTGGCGGGGCGAGCGGGTCGTGACCTACGCCCGCTTCGCCCATCCCGGCCGCTACTACCGCCTGCGCACCGCGATCACGCCGCCGGGCGGGCCGTAGCGGCGTCGTCCCGGCAAGGTTCTACGGCGCCAGCTCGAAGAACCCCTCGGCCTCCCATTGGCGGATGCGGCGGTGATCGGCCTCGACCACCCCGGGATCGGGATCGACGAGATAGATCAGGCCGGGGCTCGTGAACAGGTCCTCGGTCGGGCGGATCGCGTCGCCGGCCTTCGGGCAGTTGACCGCCTGGGAGAAGGAGGGCAGCTCGAACACGTCGTGCAGGCGCTTCAACCCGGCGATCGTTCCGGACTGGCGCGAGATCAGGCTGACGAAGCGCGCGTGCTCGCGCCGCAGGTAGGGAGCGGCGCTGCGCACGCGGAAGCGGTCCTCGTCGAACCATGCCTCGGCCAGCAGGCTCGCGTGGCTGCATCCCACCGCCCGGCCGGTGGTCCGGTGCGAGATGCTGCCGGCGAGCCGGGCCCCGATCTCGATCAGGACCGGCCCGCGGTCGGTCAGCATCAGCTCCGAATGGCTGGCGCCGTTGCGGATGCCGAGCGCGTCGAGCACCCGGCCGACATAGCCGGTCAGCGTGTCCTGCACCGGGCCGCGCGCGTCCAGCAGGATGCCGTGGTCGTAGACGAGATTGCCGCCGGGCATCAGCGTCTTGTTGATCTGCCAGATCTCGGAGAAATAGGGCCGGCCGTCCCGGCTCACCGCGTTCACGACGTATTCCTGGCCCTTGACGTAGGCCTGCGCCAGCACCTCGTCGTTGCGCGAGCCCAGCCGGTTGGTGACGCCGATCAGCGCCCCGAAGGCGCGCCGGACCTCCTGCTCGTCGTCGCAGAAGGTGACGCCGTCGGAGCCGGCGCTGTCGAGGGGCTTCAGGACCACCGGCCACCGGCCGGCGGCGCGCGCCCAGTCCAGGATCCGCTGGAGGTCGCCGGACCGGACCTGCGCGATCGCGTCGAGGCCGGCCCGTCGCAGCGTTTCCTGCATCTCGTACTTGTCGCGCCGGGCGCGGGACAGGGCCGGGTCGTTGCCGGGCAGGTCCAGCGCCGCGGCGAGCCGGTCGAACAGCAGCACTCCGCACTCCGCCCCGACCAGCAGGTCGGTGACGCCGAGCGCCCGGAGCGCGGCGGCGGTATCATCGACGCTGCCGGAGTGGACCACGTTGGCGCGGAAGTCGCCGGGGCGGAAGGATGGCGCGTAGACCGCCGGCATCGGCTGCGTGCTCTGGACGTGCACGCAGTCGACCCCGTACCCGGCCAGCATGCCCGGCAGCAGGCTGCCGGAGGAATAGGCGTCCACGATGGCGCACAGTCGTGTTTCGCCGGGCTGCCGCTCACCGGGCATGCAGGTGCCTCCGCATGTAGATGTTCGCGATCACGAAGAGGGTGACGAGACCGACGCCGGCGACGCGGGCGAGGTTGAAGGCGAGCCGGTCGTCGAAGTTCTGGAAGACCAGGATGAAGACCGGCGTCATCGCGATGATGACCGCCACCTCGACCGGGCTCGACAGCTTGATGCCGAACTGCAGGATGTAGATCGGCAGCGCGATCCCGGCGACGGCCATCACGACGATCACCGGCCAGTGACGCGCGAGCTGGGCGCCAGGATCGACCCCGCGCCAGACCATGTCGGCAAGCGCCAGCAGGATCAGCAGGTAGAAGCGGTGCGCCATCAGGCGCGCGGGTGTCCAGCCCGCGAGGTAGAGGCGCTTGGAATATACGGTCGTCGCCACGACCGCGGCACCGCTCACGAGGCAGGCCGCGAGCGAGGTCCAGACGGCGAAGGCGCCGGCCCCGGGCGCGATCGCCTCTCCGGTGCCGGTGGTCCAGATCAGCAGGAGCACCGCGGCCAGGATGCCGGCCCCGGTCCACACGTCGCTGGCCAGCACCCGGTCGCCCGACCGCACGATCGCGTAGGAGACGATGGTGAGCAGCGGGCCCACCGACGCAATGATCGCGCTGACGACCGCCGGCTCGATGTACCGGAGCGCATAGAACAGGATGCCCCAGGCCCCGGCGCTGGCCAGGTTGACGACCGCGAGGTCGCGCAATTCCCCCGGCCCTGCCCACGCCGCCCGCACCTTCCCGGCCGCGTTGAACAGGTGGAAGAAAGATGCCGTCACCATGAAGGCGACGAACACGACGAGCGACGGGTCCGCGGCCTGGACCAGATTCCCCGCCACGACCTCCTTGGCTGCCGTGAACAGCGCGAAGATGATGACCAGGGAGACTCCCTTGAAACGCAATGGCGCCTCACTTCCTCAACGTCAGAACATATCCCTTGTGAGTATGGACATATTCACGATAACCCTGGTGCGGCTGCTCTTCCCAGGTGATCTTCTTGATTTCATGTTCCCTGGACGGCACGGCCGCCGCAAGCTCCTCGACGTCCGCGCGTCCATAGGCACGATAGTAAAGACCTGTCTTCGACACCAGCTCGTTCGGACTCACCTCCGTCATGCTGTCGTCGCGGATGTTCTCGTCGTCGTCGGCGAAGAAGTTCATGACCAGCGTGCCGCCCGGGGCCAGCACGCGCAGCATCTCCCTCACCGCGTCGACCGGCGTCGTCAGGTGGCTGATCACGTCCCAGGTCAGCACGGCATTGAAGGCGCCGTCGGCGAAGCTGGTGCCGAACAGGTTCTCCACCGACGTCGCGATGCGCGGCGCGCCGATGCGGACCAGCCGGCGCTCGAGGATCCGCAGGGCGTTGGCGGAAGCGTCGGCGGCGACGATCCCCGGGAACTCCGCCGCGAGCGGCAGGATGTTGCGGCCGTCGCCGCAGGGTAGCGCCAGGATGCGCTTCGCGCCGTCGCGCCGCCACAGTGCCGCCACGTCCTCGACGACGTAGGCGGCCGGGTCCTCGCCCCAGATGGCCGCATCCGCCTCGGCATCGTACATGCCGTCCCATTGCCGGCGGGTGTCGGCGTATTTCGCACGGATATCGGTGTCGGTCATGCGTGCTGGTCCCGTTTGCGTATGGCGAGCAGGGTTATGAACTCGAAGACGAGGTTGGCCGCCAGGATGGACGTCATGTTGGCGGCGTCGAACAGGGGATTGACCTCGACGAGGTCGATGCCGGCGAAGTCCAGCCCCGCGAGGCGGCGGACGATGCCAAGCGCTTCGCGGGGGAACAGGCCTCCGACCTCCGGCGCGCCGGTGCCGGGCGCGACCGAGACGTCCATGACGTCGATGTCGAAGGAAAGATAGACCTTGGCACCGCCCACCCGCTCGTGCACGGCCGCGGCCGTGCGCTCGGGGCCGAGCTCGGCCACCCGCTCGACCGGCAGCACCTGGAAGCCCAGCGCCTCGGACTCCTGCGGGAACATCCCCGGGAAGACGGTCCCGTTCATGCCGAGCTGGATCGAGCGGGACGGATCGATCAGCCCTTCCTCGACGGCCCGGCGGAACACCGTCCCGTTGTTGTAGCGCACGCGGCCGCCGTAGTAGCTGTCGACGATGTCCTGATGGCTGTCGAAATGGACCAGCGAGAGCGGGCCGTGCCGGCGCGCCACCGCGCGCAGCAGGGGCAGGGACACCGCGTGGTCGCCGCCGAGCGAGAGCGGCACCGCGCCTGCCTCGACGATCGGGGCCACGTCCCCCGTGATGAGATCGAAGCTGGTCTCGATCAGCTCGGGGATCACCGGCGTGTCGCCGTAGTCGACGACCTTCAGGACGTCGAACGGCGTGAAGCCGAAGGTGCGGTGGAACCGGCGCAGGTAGAGCTTGGACTGCTCCCGGATGGCGCCGGGCCCGAACCGCGCCCCGACCCGAATGGCGCCTCCGGAATCGAAGGGCACGCCGACCACCGCGACGTCCACCCCGGCGAGGTCGCGGGTGTGCGGCAGCTTCATGAAGGTGGTGATGCCGGCCGCCCTCGACTGCAGCTCGCTTGCCGCCTGGATCTGGCTCTTCTCCATCTGGGCCCTTGGATGGTTGCGCGAAGGAAGGCCCCCTCTCCCGTCGCGAGGGAGAGGGGGTCGCTACGGCACGTCACTGCACGTTGATGACCGTCTCGTATCCGCGCCTCTTGAGGTCCAGGATCAGCAGGTCGAGGGACATGTTCTCGTCGTTGGTCGAGAATATCTTGTTCTTGCTCAGATACTCCGACATCTCGTTGATGAACCCCTCGATGTACTCGGTCTTCTTGGGGTAGTCGTCCTCGTCCGCGTAGCCGAGCAGGCTGTCGAAGGAACTCGACCGTTCGTAGCGCTTGCGGAAGGGCGACTTGGAATGGTCGCGCGAGTCCATCTCCAGCGGCGTGAACAGGCGCAGCTCCAGCTTGCCGCGGACCGTGAAGAACGGACGCACCTTCTTGGCCAGCACGTTGGTGCGCAGGAAATCGACCGTCATCTTCAAGTCGTCGACCGTCTCGCCGGGGTAGTTGTGGAAGAGCATCAGCTTGTTCACGATGCCCTTCTCGGTGCTGATGTTCAAGATCTCCTGGACCTGCCGGATCGACACGCCCTTGATCATCTTCTTCAGCACCTTCTGGGAAGCCGACTCCAGCCCCCACTCGACGACCCGGATGCCGGCCTTGTGCCATAGCTCGAGGATTCCGGGCTCGAGGAACTGCGGCTCGAAGCGGGCATAGGTGAGGATGTTGACGTCGAGGTCGCGCTTGATCAGCTCTTCCGCGATCGCCTTCCCTTCGTGCACCTCCAGCATGTCGTCAACGAAGTGGAAGAAGCGCGTGTTGTAACGCTTCACCAGGTACTCGATGTTGTCGACCGTGGTCTTGGCATCGTTGCTGTAGTACCCGGAATAGGTTTTGTAGTGATTGCAGAAGGTGCATTTCGCGAAGGCGCAACCCCGCGACGTCGACAGCGGCAAGGTCGGCAACAGGAACTTGTCGAGGTCGTAGTCGTCGAAATCGGGGCGGAACACCGAGAGGCTGATGTCGTAGCGGGCCTCATTGACCTTGATGTTGCCCTCCTCGTCCCGATAGACGACACCGTCGATCTCCTCGACCTTTTTCTGGCCACGCAGGAAGTCCAGCATCGTCGTTTCGGCTTCCTTCAGGAAACCGTAGTCAATGTAGTCGTTGTTCTTGAGGTATTCTTCTTTGAAGGTCGAGACGTCGGGGCCGCCGACGACGATCTTGCCATCGATCAGCGGCCTCAGATGGCGGGCGAACCACAGCGTCGCCTTGCGCTGGATCTGGATCACCGAGAAGCCGACGATGCGCGGGTTGAGGGCCGCCACCTCGA
>NZ_DASYHS010000174.1:0-39607 GCF_035998295.1 Arenibaculum sp.
GTCTCGCGGCTGCGCGACACGGACGGCGAGCTTCTGGGCGGCATGAGGGCGGAGGCCGCGGTCGCGCGGCGCGAACTGGCGAATCGCCAGTCCATGCTCCGCCGCATGGGCCTGCACGACGTCGCCGACGCGTTGCCGAGAGTATGGCGGCCGGCGTGACCCGGCGCTAGGTTTCCGCTGCCATGAAGCTCGTCCCCTTCGCCACCGCGCATTTCCCGACGCTCGCCGGCTGGTTCGCGAGCGAGCGCGACGCCGTGCAATGGGGCGGGCCTTGGGTGAGATTCCCCCTGGATGCCGCCCAGCTCGACGCGATGCTCGCGGAGGGCCGGACCCGGCCTGCGAAGCGGCTGTGCTGGATGGCCGAGAAGGACGGCGAGCCCGTCGGGCACGTGCAGCTGGGATGGGACTGGCGCAACGGCATCGCGCGGGTCTCCCGCGTCGCCGTCGCCCCGCACGCCCGCGGCCGCGGGCTGGCCGCGGACATGGTCGCGCTGGCACTCGACCAGGCGTTCGACCACCCGGAGATCGAGCGCGCCGAGCTCGAAGTCTACAGCTTCAACGCCGCCGCGATCCGCACGTATGAGCGCCTGGGCTTCGTCCGGGAGGGCGTTCGCCGGTCCTCCGCGCGCGTCGGCACCGAACGCTGGGACACGGTGATGATGGCGCTGCTGTGCGCGGAACGGCCATAGCGCCTCTCAGCGCTGGACCACGGCGCCGTCGCGCAGTTCCAGGATCCTGTCCATGCGGTTCGCGATTTCCAGGTTGTGGGTCGCGACCAGGGCGCCGAAGCTGCCGCCGCGCACCAGGCCCTTGAGCACCTCGAACACCTCTCCCGCCGTGTGCGGGTCGAGGTTGCCGGTCGGCTCGTCGGCGATCAGCAGCTTCGGCCGGTTCGCCAGCGCCCGGACGATCGCGACCCGCTGCTGCTCGCCGCCCGACAGCCGCGCCGGGCGATGGCTCGCCCGGCCTGCCAGGCCGACGCCCTCCAGCAGCTCCATGGCGCGCTCGCGCGCCTGGCGCTTGGGAACCCCCGCGATCATCTGCGGCAGCGTCACGTTCTCCAGCGCGCTGAACTCCGGCAGCAGGTGATGGAACTGGTAGACGAAGCCGACCGCGGTCCGGCGAAGCTCCGTCCGCTCGCCGTCCGACAGCCGGCCGGCATCCTGCCCGTCGATCACGACGCTGCCGGCGTCGGGCCGCTCCAGCAGGCCCGCCGTGTGCAGCAGGGTCGACTTGCCGGCCCCCGACGGGCCGACCAGCGCGACCATCTCGCCGGCGTTCACGGTCAGCGATACCCGGCGGAGCACGTCCAGCGTGCCGCCGGCCTGCCGATAGCTGCGCATGACCCCCTCCAGGGTCATGATCGCGATGCCCCGCTCAGCCATAGCGCAGCGCCTCCACCGGGTCGAGGGCCGCCGCCCGCCAGGCCGGGTACACGGTGGCGCCGAAAGACAGGCCCAGCGCCATCGCCACCACCTGCACCACCTCGCCCCAGTCGATCTCCGCCGGCAGGCGGCTCAGGAAGTAGATCTCGGCCGAGAACAGCTCGGTCCCGGTCAGTCCCTGCAGGAACTGCCGGATCGCTTCGATGTTGTCGGCGAAGGCGACGCCGAGGACCAGCCCCGCCGTGGTGCCGACGAGCCCGATCGAAGCTCCGCTCAGGAAGAAGATCCGCAGGACCATGCCGCGGGTGGCGCCCATGGTGCGCAGGATCGCGATGTCCCTGCCCTTGTCCTTCACCAGCATGATCATGCTGGAGATGATGTTGAAGGCCGCGACCAGGATGATCAGGGTCAGGATCAGGAACATCACGTTCCGCTCGACCTGGAGCGCGTTGAAGAAGCTCGCGTTCGTGTCCTGCCAGTCCAGCAGCCTGACCTGCCCGCCGGCCGCGTCGCTCAGCGGTTCCCGGTACGCCCGGATCTCGCGCGGGGTCTCGACCATCACTTCCAGGTTCGTGACCGCGTCGGGCAGCCGGAAGAAGGTCTGGGCCGCCTCGAGCGGCATGAAGATGAAGTTGCTGTCGTACTCGAACATGCCGACGTCGAAGATCGCCGCGATCTCGTAGGAGCGCATCCGCGGCACGGTGCCGAAAGCCGACGGCGTCCCCTGCGGGCTGATCAGGGTCAGGCTGTCGCCGACCCTCAGCCCCAGGCGCTGCGCCATGCGGATGCCGATCGCGACCCGGTCCTCCTCGAAGGCGTCCAGGCTGCCGACCGCGATCCGGTCGGCGACCACCGGCCGGGCGCGCAGCGCCTCAGGCGGGATGCCGCGGATCACCGCGCCGGACGCCGCACCTTGCGCGGTCACCAGCGCCTGGGCCTCGACGGAAGGGGTGACGGACGTCACTCCCGGCACGGCGCGCAGCCGCTCCGCCACCGGCCCGTAATCCGTCAGCGGTCCCTGGAACGCGGTCACGCTGGCGTGGCCGCCAAGCCCCAGGACACGGCCCAGCAGCTCCGAGCGAAAGCCGTTCATCACCGACATCACGATGATCAGCGTCGCCACGCCCAGCGCGATGCCCAGCAGCGAGAAGCCTGCGATGACGGAGATGAAGCCTTCCTGACGGCGCGCTCTCAGGTAGCGCATCGCCACCATGCGCTCGAAGGCGGAGAAGATCATTGCGTCCCTTCGGTCGGTCTGGTCAGCGAAGGCCGGTTCAGCCGGCGAGCCGGGCGAGGGCCGCGTCGGCCGAAAGCTCGGACCGTTCGCCGGTCGCGCGGCGCTTCAGCTCGACGACGCCGTTCTTCAGCCCGCGCGGGCCGACAGTGAGGTGCCAGGGCAGGCCGATCAGGTCCATGTCCGCAAACTTGACGCCCGGGCGCTCGTCGCGGTCGTCGTACAGCACCTCGACCCCGGCGCGCGTCAGCGCCGCGTAGAGGTCGCCGCAGACGCGGTCGCACTCGGCGTCCCCGCTCTTCAGGTTGATCAGCCCGACCTTGAACGGCGCAACGGCGTCCGGCCAGATGATGCCGGCATCGTCGTGGCTCGCCTCGATGATGGCGCCGGCCAGGCGCGACACGCCGATGCCGTAGCTGCCCATCTCGACCGTCACCTGCTCGCCGTCCGGCCCGGCCACGGTGGCCCCCATCGGGGCGGAATACTTGGTGCCGAAGTAGAAGATGTGGCCGACCTCGATGCCGCGCGCGCTGACGAGGTCGTCGGCCGGCACCGGGCAGGTGGCCGGGTCGTGCTTCTCGTCGGTCGCGGCGTAGATCGAGGTGAACCGCTCGAAGAACGGCTGCAGGTCGTCGTCGTGGGCCGGCGCCTGGTTCAGCACGTCGAGGTCCAGCCACGCCTTGTCGCAGAACACGCCGCTCTCGCCGGTCTCGGCCAGGATGATGAACTCGTGGCTGAGGTCGCCGCCGATCGGCCCGGTATCGGCCTGCATCGGGATCGCCTTCAGCCCCATCCGGGCGAAGGTCCGCAGATAGGCCAGGAACATCTTCTGGTACGAGCGCCGGGCACCCGCGGCGTCCAGGTCGAAGGAATAGTTGTCCTTCATCAGGAACTCGCGGCCGCGCATCACGCCGAAGCGGGGCCGGACCTCGTCGCGGAACTTCCACTGGATGTGATAGAGATTCTTCGGCAGGTCGCGGTAGGTGCGCACCGCGCTCCGGAAGATCTCCGTGATCATCTCCTCGTTGGTCGGTCCGTACAGCATGTCCCGGTCGTGCCGGTCGGTGATGCGCAGCATCTCCTTGCCGTAGTCGTCGTACCGCCCGCTCTGCCGCCACAGCTCCGCCGGCTGGATCGTCGGCATCA
This sequence comes from Arenibaculum sp., assembly GCF_035998295.1. Taxonomy (NCBI): domain Bacteria; kingdom Pseudomonadati; phylum Pseudomonadota; class Alphaproteobacteria; order Rhodospirillales; family Azospirillaceae; genus Arenibaculum; species Arenibaculum sp. Next base: position 3,766 of record NZ_DASYHS010000174.1, read on the forward strand.
GCAGTTCCTGCGCGCCGGCGGCGTCCTGCTCTTCCCGCACGATCTGCTCGATCCTGCGCAGCACGCGGTAGCCGAGCGGCAGCCAGGCGTAGATGCCGGCGGAGGTCTGGCGGATCATGCCCGCGCGCAGCATCAGCCGGTGCGACACGATCTGCGCCTCGGCGGGCGTTTCCTTCAGGGTGGGGAGGAAATAGGCGGACAGCCGCATAGCGGTTCTCTCGATCACGGTAGGAAGCGGCCCGCGGGGGCGGTCCGCCGGCGCGCGTGACTGTAGGCAATCGATGGATCGGTGTCCATCACGGCGCAATGCGCCGGGTTTGGGACCGGCACGCGGCGACGAGAGCGTCGCGCCCCTGCGGGTCGAGCCGCCGCCCGTCGACCCTGACCTCGCCCGTGGCCGCGTCGACCTGGACGTCGGCGACGGGCATGACGGTGTCGGCGAGGGCCGGCTCGTCAAGCGGCGCGACGGTCACCACGAACCGGAAGCGCTGGCGCGGCTCGAAGGGCGGCTCCAGGTCGGCCGGCACCACGGCCCGGCCGGCGGCGTCCACGCCGGGTACGTAGGCGACGCCGGGATCGGCGACATGGGCGACCACCCGCCCGCAGGCCGTCCGGTCGACCAGGAACGGCGGGATCTCCTGCGCGAGGGCCGCCGCGGGCGCAACCACGGCGAACAGGGCCACCGGGAACAGACCCGTGCAGAGAACCATCTTGACGCGCATTGCCGCCTCCAGGTGTTCGACACGCAGGCAAGCATCCCGCCAGCGCGGGAACGGCTCGAGAGAAACCGCCCCAACCCCAAGCCGGAGGCCGCCACCATGCTCGCACGCTACTTCAAGCTCGCCGAACACGGCACCGACGTCCGGACCGAACTGCTCGCCGGGCTCACGACTTTCCTGACCATGGCCTACATCATCTTCGTGAACCCGTCGATCCTGGCGGAGGCGGGGATGGACCGGGGCGCGGTCTTCGTGGCGACCTGCCTCGCCGCGGCGCTCGGGACCGCGATCATGGGCCTGTATGCCAATTACCCGATCGCGCTGGCCCCGGGCATGGGCCTGAACGCCTATTTCACCTACGGCGTCGTGCTCGGGCTCGGCTACACGTGGCAGGTCGCGCTCGGCGCCGTGTTCATCTCGGGCGTGCTGTTCCTGGTGTTGAGCGTGCTGCCCGTCCGCGAGGCGGTCGTCAACGCGATCCCGGCCTCGCTCAAGCTCGCGATCTCGGCGGGCATCGGCCTGTTCCTCGGCATCATCGCGCTGAACAACGCCGGGATCATCGCCGCCCATCCGGCCACGCTGGTGACGCTCGGCGACGTGACCAGCGTGGAGGCCGTGCTGGCGGCGCTCGGCTTCTTCGTGATGGTGGCGCTGACCGCGCTGGGCGTACCCGGCGCGGTGATCATCGCGATCCTGGGCGTGGCCGCCACGGGAATGCTGCTCGGCGCGTCGGAGTTCGCGGGCGTCTTCTCCGCCCCGCCGAGCCTCGCCCCGACCTTCCTGCAGATGGACCTCGCCGGCGCGTTCACGATCGGCCTCCTCGCCATCGTGTTCGCCTTCCTGTTCGTCGACCTGTTCGACACCGCCGGCACCCTGGTCGGCGTCTCGAGCCGGGCGGGACTGCTGGACGAGCGCGGCCGCCTGCCGCGCCTGCGCCAGGCCCTCGTCGCCGACAGCACCGCGACCGCCGCGGGCGCGGCCCTCGGCACCTCGACGGTCACCAGCTACATCGAGAGCGCGGCCGGGACCAACGCCGGCGGCCGTACCGGCCTGACCGCGGTCACGGTCGCGCTGCTGTTCGTGCTGGCGATCTTCTTCGCGCCGCTGGCGGGCAGCATACCGCCTTACGCAACCGCCCCCGCCCTGCTGTTCGTCGCCTGCCTGATGACGCGCGCGCTGACCCAGGTGGACTGGGACGACATCACCGAATACGCGCCCGCGGTGATCACCGCGATCGCCATGCCGCTGACCTTCTCGATCGCGACCGGCATCGGGTTCGGGTTCATCACCTTCACCGCGGTCAAGCTCCTGACCGGCCGGGTACGCGAGCTCGGGATCGCGGTCCCGATTCTGGCCGCTCTTTTCGCGGTGCGCTTCGCCTATCTGGCGATCGGCTGATCCGCGCGAAAAAATTGGTGACGTGCGCATGTGGATCAATTAAGATCCGGTTTATAAAAAATAGACAGAAAGTGGCCACACCGATGGCGCGGCGTGGCCACTAGTCAGGGAGGAATCGCCATCTAGGCGCTGGCAAGAGGGGTAACCCTCTCGACACGCAATAATGCTCTTTAGAACTGTGCAAGGCAAGTCGAAACTCGGCTCGCCTTTTCTTTTTGTCTTTACGTTTAAGGCAAAATATTCAGGGAATTTTCCTCAATCACTTGCAGCCCTGCTTGCCTCAATACTCCCGGAACCCCCCGGCGACCGCTTCCATCCAGGGGGGACGCAGGGCCGTGATCCGGTCCTGGACCGGGCAGCCGGCGTGATGCGCACCCGGCAGGTAGCCGAGGCTCATCAGGAACTCGCCGACGATCTCCCCGCCGACGAATCGGAAGTTCCGTTTGAACAAGGCGAGCCACTGCGCCTTGCCGAGCGGATGGTGGGCGCGAAGCCAGCCGTCGAAGCCGCCGTGGGTGTCCCGCAGCGCGCGGACCCTCCGCGCGTTCTCGATCGCGGCGTCGATCTTCAGGCGATTGCGGATGATCCCCGGGTCCGCCAGCAGCCGCTGCCGGTCCTCCTCGCCGTAGCCGGCGACCCGATCGACGTCGAACCCGTCATAGGCGGCGCGGAACGCCGCGCGCTTCTTGAGGATCGTCAGCCAGGACAGGCCGGCCTGGTTGATCTCCATCACCAGCCGCTCGAACAGCACCCGCTCGTCGCCGCTGGGAAAGCCGTATTCCAGGTCGTGATAGGGCTCGTGCCACTCGTGGCCGCGCGCCGCCTCGCAATAGGTGGACGTCATCTCCCGTCGAACAGCTCCCTGAACGTGTGGCCACCCAGGCTCATGAAGGCCCAGAACCCCAGGAATATGACGCCCGACACCAGCGTCGTCGCGAGGAACTTCATCAGGAGCCGCGGATTCTCCGGCGCGCTGTCGGCCGTCCCGGGCGCCGGCCGCTCCGACGGGCGGGAACCCCAGGGCAGCACGGCGAACAGCACCGTCCACCAGATCACGAAATAGACCGCGATGCCGGTAGCCAGGGTCATGCCTGCTCGATCTCCACGAGCGTGCCGAGGCAGTCCTTCGGATGCAGGAACAGGACGGGCTTGCCATGCGCGCCGATCCTGGGTTCGCCGTCGCCGAGCACCCGCAGCCCGTCCGCCTTCAGCCGGTCGCGCGCGGCCAGGATGTCGTCCACCTCGTAGCAGACGTGGTGGATGCCGCCCGCGGGGTTGGAGGCCAGGAACTTCGCGATCGGCGAGCCCTCGCCCAGCGGGTGGAGCAACTCGATCTTGGTGTTGGGCAACTCGACGAAGACGGTCGTGACCCCGTGTTCGGGAAGGTCGACAGGGGCCGACACGCTGGCCCCGAGCGTGTCCCGGTACAGCGCCGTCGCCGGCCCGAGATCGGGCACGACGATTGCCACGTGGTTGAGCCTGCCAATCATCGCTCCTGCCCTCCTCTACCCGCCGATCCGGATCAGATGCACCTCGGTCAGCGGCTTCTTGCCCTGGCTGGCGTTGAAGCTGCGCCGGACCGCGATCCGCACGGCCTGCTTCACGGCCTCGTCGTCCCGCCGGGTGGCGTCCGGCATCGTCTCCACCGCCTGCCGCACCGCCGTCGTCGCCGCGGTCAGGCTCTCGTCCTGCTCGGGATGGTCCAGAAGGCCCATCACCGCGACCTGCGGGTCGGTGACCAGCCCGCCCCGCGGATCCAGCACCAGCGTGGCGACCGCCGCGCCGTTGTACATCATCCGGTGACGGCTGCGCATCGCTCCCGCGTCCAGCGGCACGATCCGCTTGCCGTCGATGACGAGGCGTCCGGACCTGACGGTCGAGACCACTTCCGCCGGCCCGGGGGCGAGGCGGATCATCTGGCCGTTGGAAGGTACGATCGCCTGTGCGACCTGGCAGTCGGCCGCGAGCTGCGCGTGCGCGCGCAGATGCCGCTCCTCGCCGTGGACCGGCACCGCAAGGCGCGGCCGGACCCACTGGTACATGCGGACCAGCTCGTCCCGGGCGGGATGGCCGGATACGTGGACCATCTCGTCGTCGGCGGTCACGATGTCGACGCCGGCGCGCACGAGCAGGTTCTGGACCCGGCCTATCGCGCGCTCGTTGCCGGGGATCTCGCGCGAGCTGAAGATCACGACGTCGCCCTTCTCCAGCACGACCTCGGGATGGTCGTCGGCGGCGATCCGCGCGAGCGCCGAGCGCGGTTCGCCCTGGCTGCCGGTCGCGACCAGCACGACCTTGTCCTTGGGCAGGAAGCCGGCGTCGCGTTCGCTGACGAAGGGCTCGACGCCGTCCAGGTAGCCGTTGGAGCGGGCCGCCTCGTTGATGCGCCACAGCGAACGGCCGACGAGGGCGACGTGCCGGTCGTTGGCGGCCGCGGCCTCGGCGATGCTCTTCAGCCGGGCGACGTTGGTCGCGAAGCAGGATATCGCGATCCGGTTGCGGTAGCGCCCGAACAGCTCGACGAGGCTGTCGCGCACCTCGGATTCCGACCCGGAATGCCCCGGGACCATGGCGTTGGTGCTGTCGCAGACCAGGGCATGGACGCCCTCGTCGCCGAGCCTGCGGAACGCCTCCTCGTCCGTGGTCGCCCCGACCACCGGCGCCGGGTCGAGTTTCCAGTCGCCGGTGTGGAGGATGGTGCCGAGCGGGGTCCGGATCGCAAGCGAGCTGGGCTCGGGGACCGAATGCGTCACCGTGAGGAGTTCCAGGTCGAACGGCCCGGCGGAGAAGCGGCCCGACGGCGCGATCTCGCGGATGTCGACCTGACCGGCGAGGCCACGCTCGATCAGCTTCGCGCGCAGCACCGACGCCGTGAACGGCGTCGCGTAGACCGGGCAGCGGAGCTGCGGCCACAGATACTGGACGGCGCCGATATGGTCCTCGTGCGCGTGGGTCAGGACCAGCCCGACGAGGTCGTCGCGCCGCTCGACCGCGAAGGCCGGATCGGGCAGGACGACGTCGATGCCGGGCATCGTGTCGTCGCCGAACGAGATGCCGAGATCCACCATCAGCCATTTGCCGGCATGGCCGTAGAGGCTGAGGTTCATGCCGATCTCCCCCGCCCCGCCCAGCGGGAGGAAGTAGACGGCGTCGTCATCGGGACTGTAGGGATCGGGTATGGCCGTCATCGAACCGTGTTGAGCTTGTGGACGAGCAGCAGCCCGCGCATGGTCAGTTCGCTGTCGACGTGCTGGATCATGGGGGTCGCCTCCGCGAACACGCGACCGAGGCCCCCGGTTGCGACCACCGTCACCGGCGGATCGCCGGTCGGGGACAGCTCCTCCACGATCCGCTTCAGCAGCCCTTCGATCAGGCTGGTGTAGCCCCAGAACATGCCGGACTGCATGGCGCCGACCGTGCCGCGGCCGATCACCTGGGGCGGCCGCAGGATCTCGACCTTGGGGAGCTGTGCCGCGACCCGGTGCAGCGCGTCGAGTGCCAGGTTCGGCCCCGGCGCGATGATCCCGCCGCAGAAATTGCCCTCCGCGTCGACGACGTCGAAGGTGGCGCCGGTGCCGATGTCGACGACGACCAGCGGCGGCCGATAGGTCGCGACGGCCGACAGCGAGTTGACGAGCCGGTCCGCGCCCGCCTCCTTGGGATTGTCGATGCGCACCTCGATGCCGAGCTTCACCGCCGGGTCCCCGATCCGCATCGGCTCGCAGCCGAAATGGTCCCGGCACAGGCGAAGCAGGTCGTATGTCGCCGCCGGCACGACGCTGGACAGGATCGCCGCGTCCACGTCCGCCGGGACCAGCCCCTTCATTGCCATGAGGCTGGCGAGCCAGACCGCGTACTCGTCGGCCGTGCGCCGGCTGTCGGTGGAAATGCGCCACTGGCCCCGCTTGTCGTCGCCGTCATAGACCGCGAAGACGACGTTGGTGTTGCCGGCATCGATCGCGAGCAGCATCTTACGCACTCCCGGGCTGGCCGCCGAAGAACACGTCGCCCGCGGCGATGCGCCGGAGCCCGCCCTCGGCCGTCTCGATCACCAGGGCTCCGTCCTCGTCGACATCCGCGAACCGGCCCTGGAACGTCGCGTTGTCGAGCCTCGCCGTCACCGGCCCGCCCCTGCCGTGCGCGACCGAGAGCCAGGCGGCGCGCACCGGCGCGAAGCCCTGGGCCGCCCAGCGCCGCTCCCAGCGGTCGAGGGCGGCCGCGAGGGGTTCGAGCACGTCCTCCGGGCCTCGGACCGCCGCGCCGGCGGCGCGCAGCGAGGTCGTGGGGTAAAGCGCGTCGTCGGGGTGATGCAGTACGTTGACGCCGATGCCGACCACCAGCCAGTCGACCGTCCCGCCGGCGGTGGTCTCCGATTCGAGCAGGATACCCGACACCTTCGCGCCGTCCAGCAGCACGTCGTTCGGCCACTTGCAGCGCACCGCCACCGCGTCTGGCACCAGGGCGCACAGCGCCTCGGCCACCGCTATCGCGGCGACGAAGGAGAGCTGCGCCGCGCGCGCCGGGCGTCCGCCGGGCCGCAGCACGATCGAGGCGAGCAGGTTGCCTTCGGGCGAGGTCCAGGCCCGCCCCCTGCGTCCCCTGCCCGCCTCCTGGCGCCGCGCGGTCACGACGGTGCCATGGGCCGCGCCGTCGCGCGCGAGGGCCTTGGCGACGTCGCTCGTGCTGCCGACGACGTCATGAGCCAGAAGCCGCCAGCCCTCGGGCAGAGGACAGGTCCCGCGATCCGGGGCGGCGGCGCTCGCCGCCCCCGCCTCCGGGTCGCCGCTCATCCCGCGAACAGCGAGGCGGCCGCCGCCGCGGCGCCGTCGAGCAGCGGCGCCGGGAAGACGAAGAACAGCAGCGTGAACAGGCTCGTGCCCGCGACGACCACGGCGAGCTCGCCGCCGATCCTGCGGTCCAGCGGCTCCGGCGCCTCGTCGACGTACATCAGCTTGACGATGCGCAGGTAGTAGAAGGCGCCGACCACGCTGGACAGCACGCCGATCACCGCAAGGACGTAGAGGCCCGCCTCGATCGCAGCCTGGAACACGAACAGCTTCGCGAAGAAGCCCGCGGCCGGCGGAATCCCCGCCATCGAGAACATGAAGATCAGCATCGCGAAGGCGAGCATCGGATGCGTCTTCGACAGCCCGGCGAGGTCCCGGATCTCCTCGACCATCCGGCCGTTCTGCCGCATGCACAAGATCACGGCGAAGGTGCCGACGGTCATGAGGACGTAGACCGCCATGTAGATCATGACGCCGCGCACGCCGAGCTCGGTGCCCGAGGCGAGGCCGACCAGCGCGTAGCCGACATGGCCGATCGAGCTGTAGGCCATCAGGCGCTTGATGTTGGTCTGCCCGATCGCGGCGAAGGAGCCGAGCAGCATCGAGGCGACCGCGGTGAAGTAGATGATCTGCCGCCATTCGTCGACGAGATCGCCGAACGGCTCGACCAGCAGGCGGACGAACAGCGCGATGGCCGCGACCTTGGGCGCCACGGCGAAGAACGCCGTCACCGGGGTCGGGGCACCTTCGTAGACGTCGGGCGTCCACATGTGGAAGGGCACGGCGGAGATCTTGAACGCGACGCCGGCGGCGACGAAGACCAGGCCGACGACCAGCCCGACCGGAGGCTGGCCGCCGTCCACGAACAGTCCGGTCAGCCGGTCGAACCCGGTCGTCCCGGCGAAGCCGTAGACCATGGAGGCGCCGTACAGGAGCATGCCCGACGACAGGGCGCCGAGGACGAAGTACTTCAGGCCCGCCTCGGAGCTCTTCGCGAAATCGCGGCGGAACGCCGCGATGACGTAGAGCGCCAGGCTCTGCATCTCCAGCCCGACATAGAGGGACATCAGGTCGTTGGCCGAGACCATCATCAGCATGCCGACGGTGGCCAGCAGCATCAGGATCGGGAACTCGAACCGGCGCATCTGCTCCCGCTCGATGTAGTCGAGCGACAGGACGATCGACAGCGCCGCGCCCAGCAGGACGAGGACCTTCATGTACCGGGCGAAGCCGTCCATCACGAACAGGCCGTTGAAGGTGACCTCGCGCACGCCGCCGCTGCCGAGCACCAGCCAGGCCGCCACCACCATCGCCGCGACGGCGAGCCAGGCCACCAGCCGGGTGGAGCCGTCGCCGCGGAATACGCCCAGCATCAGCAGCGCCATGGCCGAACAGGCCAGGAAGATCTCCGGCAGGGCCGGCAGGAGGTCGGGGAATTCGCTCATCTGTCCTCTCCCGGCTCAGCGTCCGGCCACGCGCACCGCGGCCCCGTCGGCGAGCGCGGTCTGGTAGGTCTCGATCAGGTTCTCAACCGACACGCTGAAGACGTCGATGAACGTGGCGGGATAGATCCCCATCCACAGCACCAGCAGCACCAGCGGCGCGAAGATCGCCATCTCCCGCGGCTCCAGGTCGAGCATCGTCTTGACGTCGTCGCGCGTCAGCTTGCCGAAGACGACGCGCCGGTAGAGCCACAGCATGTATCCGGCGCCGAGGATCATGCCGGTCGCCGCCAGCGTCGCCACCCAGGTGTTGTCGCGGAACGCCCCCAGCAGCACCAGGAACTCGCCGACGAAGCCGCTGGTCCCGGGCATGCCGACCGACGCCAGCGTCATCAGCAGGAACACGACCGCGTATTTGGGCATGTTGTTCACGAGCCCGCCGTAGCGCGCGATCTCGCGGGTGTGGAGCCGGTCGTAGACGACGCCCACGCACAGGAACAGCGCGCCCGACACGATGCCGTGCGAGAGCATCTGGAAGATCGCGCCCTCGATGCCCTGCTGGGTCATCGTGAACATGCCGATCGTCACGAAGCCCATATGCGCGATCGAGGAGTAGGCGATCAGCTTCTTCATGTCCTCCTGGGCGAGCGCGACCAGGGAGGTGTAGATCACCGCGACCACGCTCAGCGTGTAGATCAGCGGCGTGAAGTACTCCGTCGCCTCGGGCAGGATCGGGATTGAGAAGCGCAGGAAGCCGTAGCCGCCCATCTTCAGCAGCACGCCGGCCAGGATCACCGAGCCCGCCGTCGGCGCCTCGACATGGGCGTCCGGCAGCCAGGTGTGGACCGGCCACATCGGCACCTTGACCGCGAAGGAGGCGAACAGCGCCAGCCACATCCAGAGCTGCATCTGGACCGGGAAGGTGGTCGCCATCAGCGTCGGGACGTCGGTTGTGCCGGCCACGAAGTACATCGCCAGGATGGCGAGCAGCATCAGCACCGAGCCCAGCAGCGTGTACAGGAAGAACTTGAACGCCGCGTAGACCCGCCGCTGGCCGCCCCAGATCCCGATGATCAGGAACATCGGGATCAGGACGCCCTCGAAGAACACGTAGAACAGCACGAAGTCGAGCGCGCAGAACATCCCGACCATCAGCGTCTCGAGCGCGAGGAAGGCGATCATGTACTCCTTCACCCGGTGCCGGACCGCCTTCCAGCTCGCCAGGATGCACAGCGGCGTCAGGAAGGTCGACAGCAGGACGAACAGGATCGAGATCCCGTCCACGCCCATGTGGTAGTTGATGTTGAACGCCGGGATCCATGCCGCCCGCTCGACCATCTGGAAGTCGGCGGTGCCCGCATCGAAGCCGGCCCAGATGAACAGCGACAGCACGAAGGTGATCAGCGACGTCCAAAGCGCGATGAACCGCGCGTTGCGCGCCTGCACCTCGGGGTCGCCCGGGGTGAAGAATACGAACAGCGCGCCGATGAGCGGCACGAAGGTCGTGATCGACAGGATCGGAAACCCGGTCATTTCTGGCAGCCCTCGTGTGCTCAGCCGAAGAAGTAGAACCAGCTCACCAGCAGCACCACGCCGATCACCATCGCGAAGGCGTAGTGATAGACGTAGCCGGACTGCAGGCGGACCGCGCGCTGGGAGAGGCCGCGCGTCGCCGCGGCGATGCCGTCGGGCCCGATCCCGTCGATGATGGCGCCGTCACCCGACTTCCAGAGGCCGCGGCCCAGCGCCAGCGAGGGCCGGACGAACACACGGTCGTAGAGTTCGTCGAAGTACCACCGATTGTAGAAGAGCCGGTAGACGGCCGGGAGCGCCGAGGCGACCCTGCCCGGCAGGTCCGGCCGCAGGACGTAGCAGACATAGGCGAGCACGATGCCGGCGATCGCGACGACGAAGGGCAGCACCGGAACCCAGCCCGGGACGTGGTGCGCCGCCTCGACCGTATCGTTCTCCGGCAGCACGAACAGCGCCGCCCCCCAGAACTCCCCGCGCGCCTCGCCCGCGAACCAGTCGAAGGCCACGACGCCCGACAGCACGGCGCCGACGGCCAGCACGGCGAGCGGCACCGTCATGACCGGCGGCGATTCGTGGACATGCGCCATCACGCGCTCGTTGGCGCGCGGCGCGCCATGGAACGTCATGAACAACAGGCGCCAGGAATAGAAGGCGGTGAGGAACGCGGCGGTGATGCCGATCCAGAAGGCGAAGGCGCCGACCCCGCTGTGCGCGGCATAGGCCGCCTCGAGGATCAGGTCCTTGGAGTAGTAACCGGAGAACAGCGGGATGCCGGCCAGCGCGAGGCTGCCGATCCACATCATCGCGTAGGTGAAGGGGATCAGGCGCCATATGCCGCCCATCTTGCGCATGTCCTGCTCGTCCGACATCGCGTGGATCACCGAGCCGGCACCCAGGAACAGCAGCGCCTTGAAGAAGGCGTGCGTCATCAGGTGGAAGATCGCCGCGCTGTAGGCCGAGACGCCGAGCGCGAAGAACATGTAGCCGAGCTGGCTCATGGTCGAATAGGCGATCACCCGCTTGATGTCGAACTGGGTCATGCCGATCGTCGCGGCGACGATCGCGGTCAGCGCTCCGACCACCGTGACGAAGGCCAGCGCGGCGGGCGCGTACTCGAACAGCGGGGACAGCCGCGCCACCATGAACACGCCGGCGGTGACCATGGTCGCGGCATGGATCAGCGCGGAGACCGGCGTCGGGCCTTCCATCGCGTCCGGCAGCCAGGTGTGCAGGCCGAACTGGGCCGACTTGCCCATCGCGCCCATGAACAGCAGCAGGCACGCGATCGTCAGCGCGTGCCCCTCGATGCCGAGGAACGCGAACCGGTCGCCGGCATGGGCCGGGGCCGACGCGAAGATCGCATCGAACTCGATCGTGCCGAAGATCACGAACACCAGCATGATGCCGAGCGCGAAGCCGAAGTCGCCGACCCGGTTGACGATGAAGGCCTTCATCGCCGCGGCGTTGGCCGACGGCTTCTCGTACCAGAAATTGATCAGCAGGTAGGAGGCGAGGCCGACGCCTTCCCAGCCGAAGAACATCTGCAGCAGGTTGTCGGCCGTCACCAGCATCAGCATGAAGAAGGTGAACAGGCTCAGATAAGCCATGAACCGCGGAATGGAGTGGTTGTGGCTCATGTAGCCGATCGAGTACACGTGGACCATCGAGGAGACGACGGTCACGACGATCAGCATCACGGCGGTCAGCGTGTCGAACCGCAGCGACCACGCGGCCTCGAAGCTGCCGCTGTCGATCCACGTGAACAGCTCGACCGTGCGCGCGTCGCCGCCGAGCGCGATGTCGCCGAACAGCCAGATCGAGATCAGCATCGAGACGAGCAGGCCGCCCGTCGTCACGATCTGGGCTCCCCGGTCGCCGATCCACTTGCCGAAGAAGCCGGCGACGATGGCGCCGAGCAGCGGCAGGAAAATGGCTGCGCTCTCCATGTGTGCCTGCCCTCAGCCCTTCATCAGATTGATGTCTTCGACCGCGATCGAGCCGCGGTTGCGGAAATAGACGACGAGGATGGCGAGCCCGATCGCCGCCTCGGCCGCCGCGACGGTCAGGATGATCATCGCGAAGACCTGCCCGACCAGGTCGTTCAGGAAGACCGAGAAGGCGACGAGGTTGATGTTCACCGAGAGCAGGATCAGCTCGACCGACATCAGGATGATGATGACGTTCTTCCGGTTCAGGAAGATGCCGAACACCCCCAGGGAGAAGACGATCGCGGCGACCGTCAGGTAATGCCCGAGACCGATTTCCATGTCAGACCCCTCCCCCCGTCGGCACCTTGCGGATCGCCACCACCTCCTCGCGCCGGCGCGTGACCTGGCGCGAGATCTCCTGCCGGCGCACGCCCTCGCGCTGGCGCAGCGTCAGGACGATCGCCCCGATCATCGCGATCAGCAGGATCATGCCCGCCGCCTGGAACAGGTAGACGTAGTCGGTGTAGACGACCAGGCCGAGCGCATGGGTGTTGGTGATCTGCTCGGCCGGCGGGATCGGCGCCGAGATGCGCGCCGGCGCGCCCGGCGCGATCACCCAGGCGCCCAGCACCAGGGCCAGCTCGACCAGCAGGATCACCCCGACCGTCGCCCCGATCGGCAGGTACTGCAGGAACCCGCTGCGCAGCTCGCCGAAGTTGATGTCCAGCATCATGACCACGAAAAGGAACAGGACCGCCACGGCACCGACATAAACGATGACCAGGATCATCGCCACGAACTCGGCGCCGATCAGGACGAACAGCCCCGCCGCGTTGAAGAACGCGAGGATCAGGAAGAGCACGGAGTGCACGGGATTGCGCGCGGCGACGACCATGACGGCGGATGCCACCAGGATCGCGGCGAAAAGGTAGAAGGCCAGGCCCTGCACGATCATGGCGTTCCCCGCCTCCTGCTGTGAGGGAAGGTTTCGAGGCTCACTTCCGCTGTCCCTGTTTCGGGTTCGGATAGGACTGGACCCGGGCCGGCGCGCCGCCGGGTGCGGTGCGCGGTCCGGGTCGTGGGCTTTTTAGCGGTAAGGAGCGTCCGCCGCAATGTTCGCGGCGAGCTGGGCTTCCCACCGGTCGCCGTTCTCGAGCAGCTTCTCCTTGTTGTAGAAGAGCTCCTCGCGCGTCTCGGCGGCGAATTCGAAGTTCGGGCCCTCGACGATCGCGTCCACCGGGCAGGCCTCCTGGCACAAACCGCAATAGATGCACTTCGTCATGTCGATGTCGTAGCGCGTCGTCCGGCGGCTGCCGTCGTCGCGCGGCTCGGCCTCGATGGTGATCGCGAGCGCCGGGCACACGGCCTCGCACAGCTTGCACGCGATGCACCGCTCCTCGCCGTTGGGATAGCGCCGCAACGCGTGCTCGCCGCGGAAACGCGGGCTGAGCGGCCCCTTCTCGTGAGGATAGTTGATCGTGACCTTCGGCCTGAACATGTAGCGGAAGGTCAGGCTCAATCCCGACAGCAGCTCGGTCAGGAACAGGGACCGGGCCGTACGATCGAGGAACGCCATGGTGATTCTCCTTGGGACGCCGCTGCGCGGCGCCCTCGCCTTCCAGTCTTACTTCGGCAGCCAGTCGAACGCCACGAGCACGCCGGCGGTCAGCACGACCCACAGCAGCGAGAACGGCAGGAACACCTTCCAGCCCAGGCGCATCAACTGGTCGTAGCGGTAGCGCGGCACCGTCGCGCGGACCCAGAGGAACAGGAACAGCACCGCCGCGATCTTCAGCGCGAACCAGATCGGCCCCGGAATCCAGGTGAACGGCGCGATGTCGAACGGCGGCAGCCAGCCGCCGAGGAACAGCAGCGACGTCATCGCCGACATCAGGATCATGTTGGCGTATTCGCCCAGGAAGAACAGGGCGAAGGTCATGGACGAATATTCGACGTTGAACCCGCCCGACAGCTCCGACTCGCCCTCCGGCAGGTCGAACGGGGCACGGTTCGTCTCCGCGAGCGCCGACACGAAGAAGACCACGAACATCGGCAGCAGCGGGATCACGAACCAGACCGTCCGCTGGGCCAGCACGACGTCGCTGAGGTTGAGCGAGCCGACGCACAGCAGCACCGTGATGATCACGAGGCCGATCGACACCTCGTAGGAGACCATCTGGGCCGCCGAGCGCAGGCCGCCGAGGAACGCGTATTTCGAGTTCGAGGCCCAGCCGGCCATGATGATGCCGTAGACCCCGAGCGAGGAGATCGCGAACAGGTACAGGATGCCGACATTGATGTCGGCCAGCACCATCCCGACGTCGAAGGGGATCACCGCCCAGGCGACCAGGCTCAGAAGGAAGGTGAGCATGGGGGCCGCGACGAAGACGATCCGGTTGGCTCCCGCCGGGACGATCGTCTCTTTGGCGAACAGCTTCAGCCCGTCCGCGAAGGGCTGCAGCAGTCCGAAGGGGCCGACGACGTTCGGCCCCTGGCGGAGCTGCATCGACGCCAGCACCTTGCGCTCGGCATAGGTCAGGTAGGCCACCGCGACGAGCAGCGGCACGATGATGGCGACGACCTGAAGGACGATCAGGATCGTCGGCCAGGCATAGCCGGTCCAGAGATCAACCATGGGTGCCGGTCTTCTCGTTGGCGGGGAGGATGAACGTCTCCGTGCACTTCGCCATGGTGGCGGAGGCGCGGCTGATCGGGTCCGTCATGTAGTAGTTCTCGATCGCCCGCCGGAACGGGGCGGCGTCCATCTGCCCGGCCGCTCCGAACGGCGCCCAGGCCGCCGGCACGACGGCGTCGATCTCGGCGAAGACCGGGCTCGACGCCGCGAGCCGGCGACGCAGCTGCGCCAGGCTGTCGAAGCCGACCGTGCGGCCGAGCGTCTCCGACAGCGCGCGCACGATCTTCCAGTCCTCGCGCGCCTCGCCGGGCGGGAACGCCGCCATGCGCGCCATCTGGGCGCGGCCCTCGGTGTTGACGTAGATCGCGTTCTTCTCGGTGTAGGCGGCCCCCGGCAGGATCACGTCGGCCCTGTGGGCCCCGCGGTCGCCGTGATGGCCCTGGTAGATCACAAAGGCGCTGCCGAGCCGCGTCGTGTCGATCTCGTCGGCGCCCAGCAGGTAGACGGCTTCGATCTCGCCGGACTCGGCGCCCGCCAGGATGCCTTCGAGGTCGCGGGCGCCCGGTCCCGGGACGAACCCGACCTCCAGCGCGCCGACGCGGCCGGCGGCCGTGTGGAGGAGGTTGAAGCCGTTCCAGTCCTCGCGGATCATGCCGAAATCCTCGGCGATGCGCCGGGCCTCGGCCTGGACCGCGGCGCCGTCGGCGCGGCGCAGCGCGCCCATGCCGAGGATCAGCATCGGACGCGCGGCGTTGCGCAGCACGTCGCAAAACGCGTGGCGTCCTTCGGCGATCTCGCGCAGCGTCTGCGGGCCGGCCCCCAGATGCGCGACGGGATAGGTCAGGTCGCGCGGCTCGCCGACAAGGCCGACCTTGAGGCCGCCGGTGCCGGCCGCGAGGTAGCGCTTGCGGATGCGGGCGTTGACGATCGGCGCCTCCCAGCGGGGGTCGGTGCCGACCAGCAGGATCGCGTCCGCCTGCTCGATCCCGGCGATCGTCGTGTTGAACAGCCAGCCGGCCCGGGCACTCGTGTCGAATCGCGCGCCGTCCTGCCGGCATTCCAGGTTCGCCGAGCCCAGCGCCCCCATCAGCTCCTTGAGCGCGAAGACCGATTCGACGTCGCTCAGGTCGCCCGCTATCGCGGCGATCCGCTTGCCCGGCACGCCGTCGAGGCGCGCGGCGATCCGCGCGAAGGCGTCCGGCCAGGTCGTCGGGCGCAGCTTGCCGTCGACGCGCACATAGGGGCGGTCCAGGCGCTGGCGCCGCAGGCCGTCATAGGCGAAGCGGCTCTTGTCCGCCAGCCACTCCTCGTTCACGTCCTCGTTGAGGCGCGGCATGCAGCGCATCACTTCGGGGCCGCGGGTGTCGACCCGGATGTTGGAGCCGACCGCGTCCATCACGTCGACCGTCTCGGTCCTGCGCAGCTCCCACGGCCGCGCGGTGTAGGCGTAGGGCTTGGAGGTCAGCGCGCCGACCGGGCAGACGTCGATGAGGTTGCCCGACAGCTCCGACGACACGGCGGCCTCGACATAGGTCGTGACCTCCATGTGCTCGCCGCGGTTGACCGCGCCCAGCATCGGCACGCCGGCGATCTCGTCGCAGAAGCGGATGCAGCGGGTGCAGTGGATGCAGCGGGTCATGATCGTCTTGACCAGCGGACCCATGTACTTGTCCTTGACCGCCCGCTTGTTCTCGGCGAATCGCGAGCGGTCGAAGCCATAGGCCATCGCCTGGTCCTGCAGATCGCACTCGCCGCCCTGGTCGCAGATCGGGCAGTCGAGCGGATGGTTGATCAGCAGGAACTCCATCACGCCCTTGCGGGCCTTGTGCACCAACTCGGTGTCGGTGCGGATCACCATGCCGTCGCCGCAGGGCATCGCGCACGAGGCCACCGGCTTCGGCGCCTTCTCCATCTCGACCAGGCACATGCGGCAGTTGGCCGGGACCGACAGCCGCTCGTGATAGCAGAAGCGCGGGATCTCGATGCCGAGCTGCTCGCAGGCCTGGAGCACCGACGTGCCCGGCGCGACTTCGATCTCGATCCCGTCGATGGTCAGTTTGGGCATTTGACTTCTCTTGTCTCGTTCCGACGCCGGCTCGGTCTCGGCGTCACTCCGCCGCGGCTTTCGCGGCAGCCCGGTATTCCAGAATCCGCCGCTCCATCTCGGGCCTGAAATGACGGACCAGGCCCTGGACCGGCCACGCGGCGGCATCGCCCAGCGCGCAGATCGTGTGCCCTTCGATCTCCTTGGTCACTTCGAACAGCATGTCGATCTCGTCGACGCGCGCCTTGCCCTTGACCATCCGCTCCATGACGCGCCACAGCCAGCCCGTGCCTTCCCGGCACGGCGTGCACTGCCCGCAGCTCTCGTGCATGTAGAACTTGGACAGGCGCGCGATCGCACGGACGATGTCGGTCGACTTGTCCATCACGATGACCGCGGCCGTCCCCAGGCCCGACCTCACCTCGCGCAGGCTGTCGAAGTCCATCAGGACCGTGTCGCAGATCTCCTTCGGCAGCACCGGGACCGAGGAGCCGCCGGGGATGATGGCGAGCAGGTTGTCCCAGCCGCCGCGCACCCCGCCCGCGTGACGCTCGATCAGCTCGCGCAGCGGGATGCCCATCTCCTCTTCGACGTTGCAGGGCTGGTTCACGTGGCCGGAGATGCAGAACACCTTGGTGCCGGTGTTCTTGGGCCGGCCGAGCCCGCCGAACCAGGACGCGCCGCGGCGCAGGATCGTCGGCACGACCGCGATGCTCTCGACGTTGTTCACCGTCGTCGGGCAGGAATAGAGGCCGGCCTGGGCCGGGAACGGCGGCTTGTTGCGCGGCTGGCCCTTCTTGCCTTCCAGGCTCTCGATCAGCGCCGTCTCCTCGCCGCAGATATAGGCGCCGGCGCCGCGGTGGAGATAGAGGTCGAAGTCCCAGCCCGAACCGCAGGCGTCGCGCCCGATCAGCCCGGCCTCGTAGGCCTCGTCGATCGCGCGCTGGAGGTTCGACGCCTCGTTGTAGAACTCGCCCCGGATGTAGATGTAGCAGGCATGCGCCCCGATCGCGAAGCTGCCGAGCAGGCAGCCCTCGATCAGCTTGTGCGGATCGTAGCGCATCATGTCCCGGTCCTTGCAGGTGCCGGGCTCGCCCTCGTCGGCGTTGACGACGAGGTAGTGCGGCCGGTTGCTCTGCTTGGGCATGAAGGACCACTTCAGCCCGGTCGAGAAGCCGGCGCCGCCACGGCCGCGCAGACCGGACTCCTTGACCTCGTTGATGATCCACTCGCGGCCCTTCAGGAGCAGGTCCTTGGTCCCGTCCCAGTCGCCGCGCTTCCTAGCCGCCTTGAGGCCGAAGCTCTCGAAGCCGTACAGGTTGGTGAATATGCGGTCTTCGTCCCGGAGCATGACAGTCCTCAATCGTCGCCCTGCGCCGGAGCGATGCCGGCACGGGCCGCCTGTTCCTTCAGCGTCGTCGGGCCGCCCGCCGGGCACGAGCCCCGGCGCCCCGTGACCGAGCCGCCTTCCGGCCGTTCCCCGCGCGCGAGCGCGTCCAGCAGGCGCTCCGTGCTCGCGGCGTCGAGGTCCTCGTAGTAGTCGTCGTTGACCTGGACCATGGGCGCGTTGACGCAGGCGCCGAGGCACTCGACCTCGAGCAGCGTGAACTGGCCGTCGTCGGTCGTCTCGCCCATGGAGATGCCGAGCTTGCGCTCGCACGCGGCCACGATATCGTCGGAGCCGCGCAGCCAGCAGGGCGTCGTCGTGCAGACCTGCACGAAGTGACGGCCGACCGGGCTGCGGTTGTACATCGTGTAGAAGGTCGCGACCTCGTAGACGCGGATGCGCGGCATCTCCAGCAGGTCGGCGACGTAGTCCATCGCCGCGCGCGGCAGCCAGTTGCCGTTCTGGCGCTGCGCTACGTCGAGCAGCGGCATCACGGCGCTCGCCTGCTTGCCGGCCGGGTACTTCGCGATGATCCGCTTCGCGAGTTCCAGGTTCTCGGGCGTGAACTCGAAGCTGTCGGGCTCCTGCCGGCCGCCGCCGGCCGCCGTCGGGTCGGCGCTCATCGGTCGATCTCTCCGAAAACGATGTCGAGGGAGCCGATGATCGCGACGGTGTCGGCGAGCATGTGCCCCTTGGACATGAAGTCCATGGCCTGAAGATGGGCGAAGCCCGGCGAGCGGATCTTGCACTTGTACGGGCGGTTCGTGCCGTCGGCGACCAGGAACACGCCGAACTCGCCCTTCGGCGCCTCGATGGCCGTGTAGGTCTCGCCGGCCGGGACGTGGAAGCCCTCGGTGTAGAGCTTGAAGTGGTGGATCAGCGCTTCCATCGAGCGCTTCATGTCGCCGCGCCGCGGCGGCGTCACCTTGTGGTCCTGCACCTG
Source organism: Arenibaculum sp. (assembly GCF_035998295.1). Lineage (NCBI taxonomy): Bacteria > Pseudomonadati > Pseudomonadota > Alphaproteobacteria > Rhodospirillales > Azospirillaceae > Arenibaculum > Arenibaculum sp. Next base: position 22,582 of record NZ_DASYHS010000174.1, read on the forward strand.
CACCGGGCCGTCCGGCATCCTCTCCAGGCACTGGCGGATGATCTTGTTGCTCTCGCGCATCTCCTCGACCCGGACGAGATAGCGCGCGTAGCAGTCGCCGGTCAGCCCGACCGGAATGTCGAAGTCCATCTCGGCGTAGACGTCGTAGGGCTGCGCCTTGCGCAGGTCCCACGGCACGCCCGAGGCGCGCAGGCACGGGCCGGTGAAGCCCCAGTCGAGCGCGTCCTTCTCGCTGACGATGCCGATGTCGACGGTGCGCTGCTTGAAGATCCGGTTCTCGGTCAGCAGGTTCTCGATGTCCGACATGAACTTCGGGAACTGCTCGCTGTACTCCCAGATGTCGTCGGCCAGGCCGGCCGGCATGTCCTGGTGGACGCCGCCCGGGCGGAAGTAGTTGGCGTGCAGCCGCGCGCCCGACACCCGCTCGTAGAACTCCATCAGCTTCTCGCGCTCCTCGAAGCCCCAGAGCGACGGCGTGATGGCGCCGACGTCGAGCGCGAAGGTCGTGAGGTTCAGCAGGTGGTTCAGGATGCGCGTGATCTCGCTGAACATGACGCGGATGTACTGGGCGCGCGGCGGCGGCCGGATGCCCAGCAGCTTCTCGATGCCGAGCACGAAGGCGTGCTCCATGCACATCGGCGACACGTAGTCCAGCCGGTCGAAATAAGGCAGCGCCTGGAGGTAGGTCTTGTACTCGATCAGCTTCTCGGTGCCGCGGTGCAGCAGCCCGATATGCGGGTCGGCCCGCTCGACCACCTCGCCGTCCATCTCGAGCACCAGGCGCAGGACGCCGTGCGCGGCCGGATGCTGCGGCCCGAAATTGATCGTGAACGGCTTGATCTTGGCTTCGTTGCTGCTCTGCATCAGCTCTTGCTCCCGGGCTGCGGCGCGCCGGTCGGGGCCGTCGCCTTCTCGTCGCCGGGCAGCATGACGTTGGTCATGCCTTCCCAGGGCGACAGGAAGTCGAAGGACCGGAAATCCTGGGTCAGCCTCACCGGCTGGTAGACGACGCGCTTCTGCTCGTCGTCGTAGCGCATCTCGACATAGCCGGTGAGCGGGAAGTCCTTGCGCAGCGGGTGCCCCTCGAACCCGTAGTCGGTCAGCAGCCTGCGCAGGTCCGGATGGTCGGAGAAGAAGACGCCGTAGAGGTCCCAGGTCTCCCGCTCGAACCAGTTGGCGGTGTTGTACACGACCGCAACGCTCGGCACCGGGGTATCCTCGTCGGTCGTCAGCTTCACCCGGACGCGCTGGTTGTGCTTGAGGCTGAGGAGATTGTAGACGACCTCGAAGCGCTCCTCGCGGCCGGGATGGTCGACGGCCGTGATGTCCATCAGCTGCTTGAACTGGCAGCTCGCGTCGTCGCGCAGGAAGGTCAGCACGCGCACGATCGCGGGCCGGCCGACCGTGATCACCAGCTCGCCCAGGGTCACCTCGGCCGAAAGGACGGCGTCCGCGAGGTGCACCCTCATATGGTCGCTCAGTTCCCGGAGCGCTTCGTCGGTCATGGTTCGGTCTCGATCCCTCAGCGCGAAATGCGGTTGCCCCGCTTGATCTTCTTCTGGAGCTGCAGCACGCCGTAGACCAGCGCTTCGGCGGTGGGCGGGCAGCCCGGGACATAGATGTCGACGGGGACGATCCGGTCGCAGCCGCGGACCACCGAGTAGCTGTAGTGGTAGTAGCCGCCGCCGTTGGCGCAGGACCCCATCGAGATCACCCAGCGCGGCTCCGCCATCTGGTCGTAGACCTTGCGCAGCGCCGGCGCCATCTTGTTGCACAGCGTGCCGGCGACGATCATCACGTCGGACTGGCGCGGGCTCGGCCGCGGGATCACGCCGAAGCGGTCGAGGTCGTAGCGGCTCATATAGGCGTGGATCATCTCGACCGCGCAGCAGGCGAGGCCGAACGTCATGGGCCACAGCGAGCCCGTGCGCGCCCAGTCGAGCAGCGCGTCGAACTTCGCCACGATGAAGCCCTTGTCCTGCAGCTCGTCGGTCACCGAGCGCAGATAGACGTCCTGCGCCGGTCCCGGCTGGATCGGGGCGGCGCCGTGGGCGTTCGCCAGCGAAGACGTCTGGCCCTGGGTCATTCCCATTCCAGCGCTCCTTTCTTCCATTCGTAGATGAAGCCGATGGTCAAAATTCCGAGGAAGACCATCATCGACCAGAATCCGAACATCCCGATGTCACCCAATGAGATGGCCCACGGGAACAAAAAAGCAACCTCGAGATCGAAGATGATGAACAGGATCGACACCAGGTAGAACCGCACGTCGAACTTCCGGCGGGCGTCGTCGAACGCCTCGAAGCCGCATTCGTAGGCGGATACCTTCTCGCTGTCCGGATTCTGGCGGGCGACCACATAGGACGCGCCGACCATCACCCCGGCGATCGCGATCGCGATGCCCAGGAAGATCAGGATGGGCAGGTAGTCGACAACCAGCGAATTGGCCATCAGTATCCTCGCTTCGGGCTGCTTCGTCGTAGCGGGCCGAACCTTGCGATCCGACTCGGGAGGGCCGTCACGGCAGCTTCATGGATGGCGCCCGGCGTCGCCGGGCCGGGCAGAATATAGGCCGATTGGGTGTGCAAGGAAAGCTAAATACAGGGTTGTTCCGCGACTGCGAAACGCTGTCGCGGACCCGGCAAAGCCTTGACCCAGCACGATATTTTTGGAAGGAGAGAGTGGCGCGAGTGACGGGACTTGAACCCGCGGCCTCCGGCGTGACAGGCCGGCGCTCTAACCAACTGAGCTACACCCGCGCATTCGCCGCTTGCGGCGTGGGGCGGTTAGTACGACACCGGCCCCGATCGTGTCAATCCTGGATTTTCGGGCCCCGGGTTTTCTGGCCCTGGATTTTCGGCCCCGGGTTTTCAGGACCCCGGAACTCGGAGCAGGTCCCGCTCCGCCGCCGCGATGGTGGGCGATGAGGGATTCGAACCCCCGGCCCTCTCGGTGTAAACGAGATGCTCTACCGCTGAGCTAATCGCCCCCGTGCGCAACCTAGCGTCCGGCACCCGCCCTGTCGACCCCCTGGAGTCGAACCCCCTGAGTCGACCCTCCTGAAACGGCGAAACCGGCCGCTTTGAACGGCCGGTTTCCCCAACTCACGAACCAACCCGCAAGATCAGTTCAGCGCGTCCTTCAGCAGCTTGCCCGCCTTGAACTTCGGCTGACGGGAAGCAGGAATGGAGATCTTCTCACCCGTGCGGGGGTTGCGCCCTTCCGAAGCAGCGCGCTCGGCGACCGCAAAAGTACCGAAGCCGACCAGGCGAACTTCGTCGCCCTTCTTCAGCGAGTTGATGATGCCGTCAAAGACTGCGTCGACTGCCTTGGTCGCATCGGTCTTTGACAGACTGGCCGCATCCGCCACGTGAGCGACGAGATCGTTCTTGTTCACTTAAAGCCCCCCTTCAAACCGCAAAGAATTCAACGAGAAACAACCGGCTCAACTTTCAGGGCAGAAGTGTAAGCCTAGCCCGCCGCGCCCGTCAATTGTGCAAGGCGCGGCGGGGCTCGGAATTTATGCAGTTTTCCGGGCTTGGCTCAATGCCGAATCACTTCCTCGCGGTCGGATTCCGCATTTTTTGCCGCCACGGCTTCGACTTCGTTCGCCTCCGTCCACTCGATCGGAGCCAGCGGCTTGGTCAAGGCGTGGTGCAGCACCTCGTCGGCGATGGAGACGGGAACGATCTCCAGACCGCGTTTGACGTTGTCGGGGATGTCCGCGAGGTCCTTCTCGTTGTCCTTGGGGATCAGCACCGTCTTCAGCCCGCCGCGCAGTGCTGCGAGCAGCTTCTCCTTCAGGCCGCCGATCGGCAGGACCCGGCCCCGCAGCGTGATCTCGCCGGTCATCGCGACGTCCTTGCGGACCGGAATGCCGGTCAGCACCGAGACGATCGAGGTCACCATGGCGACGCCCGCGGACGGGCCGTCCTTCGGGGTCGCCCCCTCGGGAACGTGGACGTGGATGTCCTTGCGGCCGAACAGGTCCGGGCGGATGCCGAACTGGGCTGCGCGCGACTTCACGAAGCTCTCCGCCGCCTGGACGGATTCCTTCATCACGTCGCCCAGCGTGCCGGTCGTGGTGATCCGGCCCTTGCCGGGCAGCATCACCGCCTCGATCGACAGCAGCTCGCCGCCGACCTCGGTCCAGGCCAGGCCGGTCGTTACGCCGACCAGATCCTCCGCCTCGGCCTCGCCGAAGCGGAACTTGCGCACGCCCGCGTACTTGTCGAGGTTGCGGCGCGTGATCTGGACCTTGTCGAGACCCTTCATCAGGATCTCCTTCACCGACTTGCGGCACAGATTCGCGATCTCGCGCTCCATGCTGCGCACCCCCGCCTCGCGGGTGTAGTAGCGGATCACGTCGCGCAGGGCGTCGTCGGAGATCGTGAACTCGCCGTCCTTGAGGCCGTTCGCCTTCATCTCCTTGCTGATGAGGTGGCGCTTGGCGATCTCGACCTTCTCGTCCTCGGTGTAGCCGGCGACGCGGATGATCTCCATGCGGTCCATCAGCGGCTGCGGCATGCGCAGCGTGTTGGCCGTGCACACGAACATCACGTCCGACAGGTCGTAGTCGACCTCGAGGTAATGGTCGTTGAAGGTCGAGTTCTGCTCGGGATCGAGGACCTCGAGCAGGGCGGACGACGGGTCGCCCCGCCAGTCGGCGCCGAGCTTGTCGACCTCGTCCAGCAGGAACAGCGGGTTGGACGACTTCGCCTTCTTCATGCCCTGGACGACCTTGCCCGGCATCGAGCCGATATAGGTGCGCCGGTGGCCGCGGACCTCGGCCTCGTCCCGCACGCCGCCCAGCGACATGCGCACGAAGTTGCGGCCGGTCGCCTTGGCGATCGACTTGCCAAGCGAGGTCTTGCCGACGCCCGGCGGGCCGACCAGGCACAGGATCGGGCCCTTGACCTTCTCCATGCGCTGCTGCACCGCGAGGTATTCGAGGATGCGCTCCTTGACCTTCTCGAGCCCGAAATGGTCGTTGTTCAGCACGTGCTCGGCCAGCTTCAGGTCCTTCTTGACCTTGGTGCGCTTCTTCCACGGGATGCTGAGCATCCAGTCGAGATAGTTGCGCACGACCGTCGCCTCGGCCGACATCGGGCTCATGGTGCGCAGCTTCTTCAGCTCCGCCATCGCCTTCTCGCGGGCTTCCTTGCTGAACTTGGTCTTCTGGATCCGCTCCTCGAGCTCGGCGGCCTCGTCGCGGCCGTCCTCACTCTCGCCGAGCTCCTTCTGGATCGCCTTCAGCTGCTCGTTGAGATAGTACTCGCGCTGCGTCTTCTCCATCTGCCGCTTGACGCGGTTGCGGATGCGCTTCTCGACCTGGAGAACGCCGATCTCGCCTTCCATGAAGGCGTAGATGCGCTCGAGCCGGTCGGACACGCCCGCGGACTCGAGGAGCTGCTGCTTCTCGGGGATCTTGAGCGCGAGGTGGGAGGCGACGGTGTCGGCGAGCTTACCGGCGTTCTCGATCTGGTTGACCGAGACCAGGACCTCCGGCGGGATCTTCTTGTTGAGCTTGATGTACTGCTCGAACTGGGAGACGACGGCGCGCGACAGGGCTTCGAGCTCCTGGCCGTCGGCGGCCTTCTCCTCCACCAGCTCGGCATAGGCCTGGAAGAAGTCCTCGTTCTCGGCGAAGCGGGTGATGCTCGCCCGCTGGCCGCCTTCGACCAGGACCTTGACCGTGCCGTCCGGCAGCTTCAGGAGCTGCAGGACCGTGCCGACGGTGCCGATGGTGTAGATGTCGCCGGGAGTCGGGTCGTCCTGCGCGGCGTTCTTCTGGGTGACCAGCAGGATCTGCTTGTCATCCTTCATGACGTCCTCGAGCGCGCGCACCGACTTCTCGCGCCCCACGAAGAGCGGCACGATCATGTGCGGAAACACCACGATGTCGCGCAACGGCAGAACCGGGTAGAGGGCTCCGCGAGGGATTTCGAGCATCTTCTATCGCCTCATGTGTGAAGGCCGTCAGCCCGGAATGGGCCTGAAGGGTCACACCCCTGTACGGGCGTGCAGACCGACAGCGGCAGAAGTTAACGTGGCCCGGTCGCCCGGCCCCTTCAAGCCCTTGAAATCCGCAGGGGCCTTACGGGGTCGGGCGGAACCGCGTCACGCCCCCGGAGCGACGTCGCCGCGGCGGTCGGAATAGATGTAGAGCGGCTTGGCCCGGCCTTCCACGACCTCGCGGTTGATCATGATCTGGTCCACGCCCTGCAGCCCCGGCAGTTCGAACATCGGGTCGAGCAGGATACCCTCCATGATCGAGCGCAGGCCGCGAGCGCCGGTCTTGCGCTGGATCGCCTTGGTGGCGATGCCGCGCAGCGCCTCGTCGGCGAATTCCAGCCGCACGTCCTCCATCTCGAACAGGCGCTGGTACTGCTTGACCAGCGCGTTCTTCGGCTTGGTCAGGATGTCCATCAGCGCCGACTCGTCCAGGTCGGACAGGGTCGCGACCACCGGCAGGCGGCCGACGAACTCCGGGATCAGGCCGAACTTCAGCAGGTCCTCCGGCTCGACCTCGCGCAGCACCTCGCCGGTCCGCCGCTCGTCGGGGCTCTTCACGTCGGCGCCGAAGCCGATCGAGGTGCCCTTGCCGCGCTGGGCGATGATCTTTTCCAGCCCGGCGAAGGCGCCGCCGCAGATGAACAAGATGTTCGTCGTGTCGACCTGCAGGAACTCCTGCTGGGGATGCTTGCGCCCGCCCTGCGGCGGGACCGACGCGATCGTCCCCTCCATGATCTTCAGCAGGGCCTGCTGCACGCCCTCGCCCGACACGTCGCGCGTGATCGAGGGGTTGTCGGACTTGCGGCTGATCTTGTCGACCTCGTCGATGTACACGATCCCGCGCTGGGCCCGCTCGACGTTGTAGTCGGCGGCCTGGAGCAGCTTGAGGATGATGTTCTCGACGTCCTCGCCGACGTAGCCCGCCTCGGTCAGCGTCGTGGCGTCGGCCATGGTGAAGGGCACGTCGATGATGCGCGCCAGCGTCTGCGCGAGCAGCGTCTTGCCGCAGCCGGTCGGGCCGACGAGCAGGATGTTCGACTTCGCCAGCTCGACGTCGTTGTGCTTCGTGCCGTGCGCGAGACGCTTGTAGTGGTTGTGGACCGCGACAGAGAGCACGCGCTTGGCATGGTCCTGGCCGATCACGTAGTCGTCGAGTACCGCATGGATGTCCCGCGGCGTGGGGACGCCATCGCGGGACTTGACCAACGTGGTCTTGTTCTCCTCGCGGATGATGTCCATGCACAGTTCGACGCATTCATCGCAGATGAACACGGTCGGGCCGGCAATCAGCTTGCGAACCTCGTGCTGGCTCTTTCCGCAGAAGGAGCAGTACAAGGTGTTCTTCGAATCGCCGCCGGTGGACTTGGTCATTGGGGCTCCGTCACAGCACCGTCAAGCAGTCGGGACGACCTCGTCCGGGTTCGGCGAACCCCGACCGCCTTTCCCCGACCACCTCTCAGAAGTGGCCTGGTCCCTCCCCTGCCCGGCGGCGTCGGCCACCGCCGGAACCCGGGGGAACCAGGGCTATTCAACAACACGCGATGCGCGGCGATCAATATTTTGTTGTGGCGCTGTCACGCACCTTCGCCCGTCGGTACCGGCCGGCTCTTCACCACCTCGTCGATCAGCCCGAACTCCATGGCCTCCTGGGGCGACAGGAACTTGTCGCGGTCCATCATCTGCTCGATGCGCTCGAGCGGCTGCCCGGTGTGGTGGGCATAGATGTCGTTGAGGCGCGTGCGGAGCTTCAGGATCTCCTCGGCCTGGATCTCGATGTCGGCGGCCTGGCCTTGCGCGCCGCCGGACGGCTGATGGATCATGACCCGGCTGTTGGGCAGGGAGAACCGCTTGCCCTTCGCGCCGGCCGCCAGCAGCAGCGACCCCATGCTCGACGCCTGGCCGATGCACATCGTCGAGACCTGGGGCCGGATGTACTGCATCGTGTCGTAGATCGCGAGGCCCGAGGTGACGTAGCCGCCCGGCGAGTTGATGTAGAATCCGATGTCCTTGGTCGGGTTCTCGGACTCGAGGAACAGGAGCTGGGCGCAGATCAGGCTGGCGACCCCGTCGGTCACCGGCCCGATCAGAAAGATGATCCGTTCCTTGAGCAGGCGCGAGTAGATGTCGAACGCCCGCTCGCCCCGGTTGGTCTGCTCGATGACCATGGGCACGAGCGCATTCATCCGCGGCTCGATGTCGTACATGCTCGTCTTTTCTCCTTGCGTACCGAATGCGGCCCGGCAGGGCAGGCCGCATCTTCCCACCCGCGGATCAGGCGGCTTCCCCGGTCGTCTCGTCGGGCTCGCGCATCAGCTCCTCGACGCTCACCGTGTGCTCGCTGACCTTGGCCTGTTCCAGAATGTGGTCGACGACCTTGTCCTCGAACAGGGGGGCGCGCAAGTTCTCGATCGCCTGGCGGTTGCCGCGCAGGAACTCGAACACCTGGCGCTCCTGGCCGGGGTAGCGCTGCGCCTCGGCGAACATCGCCCGGTTCACCTCGTCCGGCGTCACCTGGATGTCGTTGCGCCGCCCGACCTCGGCCAGAAGCAGGCCCAGCCGGACCCGGCGCTCGGCGATGGCGCGGTACTCCGCCTTCAGCTGGTCCTCGCCCTTGGACGCGTCCTCGGTCGCGCCGCCGCGCTCGATCTCCTGCTGGAGGCGCTTCCAGATGCCCTCGAACTCGGCATCGACGAGGGACTGCGGCACCTCGAACGAATAGGCCTCGGCCAGCTTGTCCAGCAGCGCGCGCTTGATCCGGGCGCGCGAGAGCTGCCCGTAGTCGTGGCCGATCCGCTCGCGCACCATCTTGCGCAGCGCCTCGAGGTCGTCGAGCCCGAGCGACTTCGCGAACTCGTCGTCCACGGTGACCGCCTTCGGGGTCTTCACTTCCTTGACGTCGACCTCGAACACCGCTTCCTTGCCGGCGAGGTCGGCGGCGCCGTAGTTCTCCGGGAAGGTGACCGTGACCGTGCGGTGCTCCCCGACCTTGGCGCCCGTGAGCTGCTCCTCGAAGGTGTCGATGAAGCTGCCCGAGCCGATCACCAGTTCGTGCCCCTCGGCCTTCATGCCGGGCTTGCGCTCGCCGTCGACCGAACCGTCGAAGTCGATCACGACGGCGTCGTCCTTCTGGGCCGCATGCCCCTCGGGAGCGGCCTCGAACTCGCGCCGGCTATCGGCCACGCGCTGGATCGCCTGCTCGACCTGCTCGTCCGATACCTCGGCCATCGGCTTCTGGAGTTCGATGGAGGAGAAGTCCGACGGCTCGATGTCGGGCAGAAGCTCGAGCGACATGTTGTATTCGAGGTCCTTGCCCTCCTCGAACTGGGTCACCTCGATCTTGGGTTGGACCGCCGGGCGCAGGCCGCGCTCCGTGACGGCCTTCTGCGAGCTGTCAGCGACCGCCTGCTCGAGGACCTCGCCCATGACCGCCTGGCCGTAGCGCTGCTTGAGCAGCGTGGCCGGCACCTTGCCCGGGCGGAAGCCCGGCAGGCGCATGGTCCGGCCCATCTCCTGGAGCCGGTCCTTCATCTTGCGCTCGATATCCTGGGCGGAGACGACGACCTTGAACTCCCGGTTGAGGCCGTCTGCGCTGGTCTCGGTGATCTGCATCGGACTGAAAGCCTGTCTTGTTGGCGGTGACGGCCCCTCGACGCGGGGCCATCCGCGGCACGTTTTTCCGTTCTGGTCCCGTGTGGGGCGGAGCCATGGTGCGGGCGAAGGGACTCGAACCCCCACGACTCTCGTCAGCGGAACCTAAATCCGCCGCGTCTACCAATTCCGCCACGCCCGCACATGCATGTTCCCGGCGCGCCGGTAGTCCGGTCGCCGGGGTGGCTTTCATAGCACACTAGATTCGGCTTCGACAGGCAAAATCAGGCTGGCGGACTGCCATCTCGAACAGGTCCCGAAGGGATGTGCCCGCCCGGTTCAGGCGCTCGCGCGCTGACTGAAGATCGCCGCGAAGGAACTGAGCGAGAGGGTGCGCAATTCGTCGCTCACCTCGCCCTTCTCGTAATGCACGGCATAGCGCACGTGAGGAATGCCGGCACAATCCGAACTCAGCGACAGGACTCGGACGGTCTCGACGACCTGCCCGAAATGGGTCCGCCGATAGACGGCACCCTCCGTCACCTGCTCTTCGCCCCTGCTTCGTCTTAGGAACATCTCGTCCACGCCTATCACGGTTCGTTGGCGGAATGTCCATTCACGCTACAGGTCAAGTCTTGACGAAAAGTTAAGTTCACATCAACCAAAATTTGTCGCTTTTTATGCACATTTACTTGGCTCAGCCACCATTCCTCGCGAGTCCTCGCAGCGCTGCCGAGGCCATGATCTTGCCTTCCCCGGTATAGGCCTCGTGGTTGGCCTCGATGTCGGGGAGCTTGTAGCGGTAGTTGATCATCAGCCCCGCCGCCTGGCGCAGGCCGTTCTCCGACACGTCGCCGAGGAAGTTCAGCCTCTCCATCCGGGCGCCGTTGGAGAGGTGGAAATGGGCGACCGGGTCACGCGCCCTGCGGCCGGTGCGCTCGGCGACCAGGTAGCGGGCGCCGAGCCGCATCAGCGGCTCGTGCAGGTCGGCGCACAACGGCTCGTCCTCCGGCCAGCGCGGCACCGACAGCGCCTCGGCCAGCAGCGGCCGTTCCCTGCTCCAGCCCCGCTCGCGCGCCCGCGCCTCGAGGCGGTCGCGCTCGCCCGGCGTCAGCAGCCCGTCGCCGGATTCGGCGAGCGCCGCGTCGAGCCAGCGGCGGAAGCCCGGCATCGGCGACAGGGTGGCGAAGGTCTTCAGGTTCGGCAGTTCCGCCGCCAGCAGGTCGACGACGCGCTTGATCAGGAAGTTCCCGAAGCTGATCCCGGCGAGGCCCCGCTGGGCGTTGGAGATCGAGTAGAAGATGGCGGTGTCGGTGTGCTGCGGGTCGAGCACCGGCGCGTTCTGGTCCAGCAGCGGCTGGATGCGTTCCGACATCGCCTCCACCAGGGCGACCTCGACGAAGATCAGCGGCTCGTCGGGCATGCGGGGATGGAAGAAGGCGAAGCAGCGCCGGTCCCGGTCGAGCCGGTTCTTCAGGTCCTCCCAGCCGTGGATCGCATGGACGGCCTCGTAGGCGATCAGCTTCTCCAGCAGCGAAGCCGGGCTGTCCCAGGTGATTCGCCGCAGGTCGAGGAAGCCGATGTCGAACCAGGAGCGCAGCAACCCTTTGAGATCCTCCTCCAGCCCGGCCAGCACCGGGTCCCCGTCCTTGACGAAGGACAGCAGGTCGGCGCGCATGTCGACCAGGAACTTCACCCCCTCCGGCAGCCCGTTGAACTGGGTCAGCAGCTTCAGGCGCCCGGGCTCCAGCGCCTGGCGCAGCGTCCGCTCGGCGGCACGCCGCTCCTGCGCCGTGACCGCCTGCCTCATCCGTTCTGCGGCCTCGTCGACCATAACGGCATCGGTGCCGAACTCGCCCGCGAGCACCTGCAGGAAGTTGCGCCGCCCCACCCGGTCGAGGCCGAGATAGAGCCGGCCGAGCGCCGCGGCCCGGCCGCGCGCCGATACCTCGCCGCCCCGCCCCTCCAGGCAGGCGCGCATGTGCTGCTTCAGGCGGTCGGCGTCCTCGCGCGGCAGATGGGGCCGCGGCGGCGCGCCGACGGCCTCGCGGGCGGCCGCCGCGATGTCGCGCCACGCCGAGCGGAGATTCTGGAGCGTGCGGTCCAGGAAGGTCGTCTGGCCCGCGCGCTCGGGAACGGCTGTCTGGGCATCGCTCATGGCCGGGACTCTTCCGGACCGTGTTCGCGGATGCAACGGAAAGGAATGGCTAGCCCGGACCGGCACCGCGGGCCTGGGCATCCCGCAGGCCCCGGAGCAGCGTCGGCAGCGCCTCGGGCAGGTCCTCCGCGATCAGCCCCGGGCCGACGGCCCGGGCCGCTTCCCCGTGCAGCCAGGCGGCGGCGAGGGTCGCCTCGAAGGCGGGCATGCGCTGGGCGAGCAGGCCGAGCACCATGCCGGCGAGCACGTCGCCGGAACCGGCGGTAGCCAGGTCCGGCGGGGCGTCGGCGCAGATAGCGGCGCGGCCGTCCGGTGCCGCGACGACCGTGTCGGCCCCCTTCAGCAGGACGACCGCCCCGGCCTCGGCCGCGGCGCGGCGCGTGCGCGCGACCTTGTCGCCGGGGCCGTCGAACAGCCGGTCGCCGAACAGCCGGCCGAACTCGCCCTCGTGGGGCGTCAGCACGCACCGCCCCGTCAGCCCGGCGAACAGTTCCTCCTTGCGGCCCGCGAAGGCGGTCAGCGCGTCCGCGTCCAGGACCACCGCCCCGCCCCCACTCTTCGCCGCGCCCAGTGCGGCGAGCGTGCGCGTGCGCGTCGTCGGGCCGGTGCCGGCGCCCGGCCCGACCAGCACCGCGTTGCGCCGCGGATCGGCCAGGTAGCGGGCGAAAGCGGACGGCGTCCCGGCCGGCTCGACGATCAGCCCGGGATCGCCCGCCGCGTAGATCGCCGCGGCCTCGGGCGGGCAGGTGACGGTCAGCAGCCCCGCGCCGACCCGCCTCGCCGCCCGCGCCGCGAGGCGGGCGGCACCGGTCATGCGCGCCCCGCCCCACACGACGGCGTGGCCGCGGTCGTACTTGTGCTGGTCCGGCCGCGGCACCGGCAGGGCGTCCAGCCACAAGTCCGGATGGTTCGCGGCCAGCGCCGGCCCGATCGCGTCGAGGACGCCGTCCGGAATGCCGATATCGGCGACGACGACCTCGCCGCACAGCATGCGGCCCGGCAGCAGCAGGTGCCCGGGCTTGCGCCGGAAGAAGGTCACGGTGAGGACGGCAGGCGCCGCCGTCCCGAGCACCTGCCCGCTGTCGCCATGCACGCCGCTCGGCACGTCGACGGCGACGACCGGCAGGCCGGAGGCGCGCACGCCCTCCACCAGATCGGCCGTGCTCCCGGCAAGGGGGCGGGCGAGGCCGGCGCCGAACAGCGCGTCGACGACGAGCCCCGCCCCCTCCAGCAGCGCCGGCGCCGCCGGCTCGACCGGGCCGGACCAGCCGGACGCGGCCCAGGCGGCATCGCCCGCGAGCGCCGCCCGGTCGCCCAGCAGGCCGACCCGCACCGGCCATCCCGCCTCTGCCAGGTGGCGCGCGGCCACGAAGCCGTCCCCGCCGTTGTTCCCGGGACCGCAGAGGATCGCGACCGGGCATGGGCGCCAACGCGACGCGGCGGCGTCGGCGACCGCCCCGCCCGCCGCCTCCATCAGCCGGGTGCCGGGAATGCCTGCCGCGATCGCGGCGGCGTCGGCGGCGTACATCTGCGCGACGCCGAGCAGGGCGTGGCGCCGATCCACGGCCTCAGCCCTTCAGGCTCGCCGTGAGGGCAAGCGCCGCCTCGCGCAGCAGCATCACGTCCGACCCCGGGACGATCAGCCGGCATCCGGCGTCGCGCAGTTCCGCGACGGGGCGGACCGGGTTCGGCATCGTGCCGTAGAGGCAGCCGGAATCGAGGATCGCGCGCTCGGCCCGCATCAGCAGCTCGCGGACCTCGGGACGGTCGAACTGGCCGAGCCGGCCGATGCTGCCCGACAGGTCGAAGGGGCCGACGAACAGCATGTCGACGCCGGGCACGCGGGCGATGTCGGGGATCGCCTCGACGCCTTCCAGCGTCTCGATCTGGCAGATCACCAGCAGGTTCGCGTTGGCGTCCCGGATGTAGTCCTTCTCCATGCCGAAGCGCGAGGCGCGGACGATGCCGGCGGCGCAGCCGCGGGTCCCTTCGGGCGGATAGCGGCAAGCCGACACGGCCGCCCTCGCCTCCTCGGCCGAGGAGACGGCCGGGAACATCACCCCCTCCATGCCGAGGTCGAGGATGCGCTTGACGTAGACCGCGTCGTTCCAGGGCACGCGGATCAGCGCGGTGCAGGGCGTCGTCTGGACGGCCCGCAGCAGGGCCGCGCCGTCGGCCAGCGTCCCCGGCCCGTGCTCGTGGTCGATCAGCACGCAGTCGAAGCCGGCATTGGCGACGATCTCGGCCACCGCGGGGTCCGCGAGCCCGAGAAAGGCGCCGTAGCAGGTCTCGCCGTCCCGCAGCCGCCGCTTGAGCGTATTCTCCCTGTACATGCGCGCCCCCTCAGAAGTGGTCGGGTCTCAGCACCTCGACGTCCGACAGGTACACGATCCCGACATGCTTCTCCAGAAGGGCCTGGATGTCGCCGAGCGACCGGCACGCTCCCGTAGGCATCGAGGACCTCGGGACGAACTCGCCCAAGCGCGCCGCCCGATCCGGGGACGCCGTCGATCGCGATGAAAGAGGGGGAGGGGAAAGGAAATGCTTGTGGAATGGGGCGACGGACGGGATTCGAACCCGCGACCGCTCGGACCACAACCGAGAGCTCTACCAACTGAGCTACCGCCGCCGCCGTGGGCGCTGCTTATGCCGTAAGGGCACCTGCCCGTCAAGAGAACATTTCACGCCGCCCGCCGGTTCCTCCCGGTGTCCGGGAGGCGGAGCCTTTCCGCCCGGCATTCGGGCACGAAGCCTATTTAATGTGCAGGCCGTGATGCGAATATGGGCACGAACAAGGTGCGTTCGCCGGGGACGGGCCTGCGGACGCTGGAGCCCGGCGGTTGGCATGGCCCGTGCTTAAGGATTAGGCGAACGCTCGCACGGCGCCGTTGCCGTACAAGGGAGTCGCAAGACAGTTTCCATGAAAAAGATCGAAGCGATCATAAAGCCGTTCAAGCTGGACGAGGTGAAGGAAGCCCTTCACGAGGTCGGCATCAAGGGCATCACCGTCACCGAGGCGAAGGGCTTCGGGCGGCAGAAGGGCCACACGGAGCTGTACCGCGGCGCCGAATACGTCGTGGATTTCCTGCCCAAGGTGAAGATCGAGGTCGTCATGGACGACGCTCAGGTCGAGCGCGCGATCGAGGCGATCCAGCAGGCCGCCCACACCGGCCGGATCGGCGACGGCAAGATCTTCGTGACGCCGGTCGAGGAAGTCGTGCGCATCCGTACCGGCGAGAAGGGTTCGGACGCCGTCTAGGCGCCGCCGGCCCCGACAGACACCGCCGCGAAGAGGGCCGACCGGGCCGGGTCCCGGGCCGGAGCCCCCGCTTCGTGCGCGCGCAACCATGGACGGCCGCCCCACGGGGGGACGACCGTCCGCATCAACCACACCAAAGAAACGGAAACCGAGGCATGTCCGACACCAGCAAGGTCTTCGATCTGATCAAGGAACACGACGTCAAGTACGTGGACCTTCGCTTCACCGACCTGCGCGGCAAGCTGCAGCACACCGCGCAGCACATCAGCACGATCGACGAGGACGTCTTCACCGACGGCATCATGTTCGACGGCTCCTCGATCGCCGGCTGGAAGGCGATCAACGAGTCCGACATGGTGCTGATGCCGGACGCGTCGACCGCGGTGATGGACCCGTTCTCGGCCCAGCCGACGCTGACGGTGTTCTGCGACGTCTACGAGCCCTCGACCGGCCAGCCCTACGAGCGCGACCCGCGCTCGATCGCGAAGGCCGCCGAGCGCTACATCGCGACGGCCGGCATCGGCGACACCGTGTTCTTCGGACCCGAGGCGGAGTTCTTCGTGTTCGACGACGTCAAGTTCGACGTCCAGATGAACAAGGTGTTCTACGAGTTCAACTCCGAGGAAGGCCCCTACACCTCGGGCCGCGAGTATCCCGACGGCAACCTCGGCCACCGGCCGGCGGTGAAGGGCGGCTACTTCCCGGTCCCGCCGGTGGACAGCGGCTCCGACCTGCGCGCCGAGATGATCACCGTGCTGGCCGAGATGGGCGTGCCGGTCGAGAAGCACCACCACGAGGTGGCGCCGTCGCAGCATGAGCTGGGCATCAAGTTCGACACTCTCGTGAAGTGCGCGGACAACATGCAGCTCTACAAATACGTGGTGCACAACGTCGCCCACGCCTACGGCAAGTCCGCGACGTTCATGCCGAAGCCGGTCTACGGCGACAACGGCTCGGGCATGCACTGCCACCAATCGATCTGGAAGGAAGGCAAGCCGCTGTTCGCGGGCAACCTCTACGCCGACCTGTCCGAGACGGCGCTCTACTACATCGGCGGCATCATCAAGCACGCCCGCGCGCTGAACGCCTTCACCAACCCGATCACCAACAGCTACAAGCGCCTGGTGCCGGGCTACGAGGCGCCGGTGCTGCTGGCCTACTCGGCCCGCAACCGCTCGGCTTCCTGCCGCATCCCCTACGTGTCGAGCCCGAAGGGCAAGCGCGTCGAGGTCCGCTTCCCCGATCCGGCGGCCAACCCCTACGTCTCCTTCGCGGCGATGCTGATGGCCGGCCTGGACGGCATCCAGAACAAGATCCATCCCGGCGACGCGATGGACAAGAACCTGTACGACCTGCCGCCGGACGAGCTGGCCCAGGTCCCGACCGTCTGCCGCTCGCTGCGCGAAGCGCTGGAGTACCTGCAGGCCGACAACGCCTTCCTGCGCAAGGGCGACGTCTTCACGCAAGACATGATCGACGGCTACATCGAGCTGAAGATGGAAGAGGTCCTCGCCTTCGAGACCTCGCCGCACCCGATCGAGTACAAGATGTACTATTCCGTGTGAGCCGGAACGCGGACCCTCCGGGGGTCCGAGCCTTGCCCGGCCTCCGCGGGGCGACGCGTAGAGACGACGCCATGGACGGCCTCCCCGAGCGATCGCGGGAGGCCGTTTCGTCTTCGAGGGGCGGCCGCGGCGCCGTGGTCGAGACGCCCCTGCTCCTTCTCCACGCCGGGCCACGGCCGCGAAAGCCGGCCCGTCCTCCCGGCAATTCCTGCCGCGCACCCGGCAGAATTGGATCGCGCAGGTCCTGCCGGAGACGGGCCCGCGCAGTCGGAAAGTGGCGGATTTCCTGGGTTTTCCGCGGTGGCACGGAACTTGTTTTCCCCTATGCCCGAGCGAACATCCTGCGAGGGGAGAAACCCATGTCGAACTCGATCAATACCAACATCGGCGCGATGGTGGCGCTGCGGAACCTCAACAACGTCGGCGACGCGTTGACCGCCA
>NZ_DASYHS010000182.1:0-13103 GCF_035998295.1 Arenibaculum sp.
CACCATGGTCCTGACCGGCGACCCGGACCAGAGCGACCTGCTGAACGGGCTGTCCGGCCTCGCCGACATCGCGCGGCGGCTGCAGGCGCTCGACGGCATCGCCGTCGTCCACCTGAACGAGAGCGACATCGTCCGCCACCCGCTGGTCGGCCAGATGCTGACCGTGCTCTGAGGACGGCGGCCCTCCCGCTCCGGCGGGAGGGCCCCACCACCACCCGGACATCGCCACCGGCCGCCGGCGTTGCCCGACGGGCAGGAGGGACGAGCCCCGACCATGCGGGCCTGCGGCGAATGGTCTCTCGCAAGAGACTGGCCTCCCGCGCGCGGAACCCCAACTATCGGGGCGATACCTTATTTCCCGACGGACACCGGCCATGATGAAACGACGCCTGCTCCGCATCGCCATGGGATCGCTGATCGGGCTGGCCGTCGCCTTCCTGGCCGCCTGGCAGATCTCCCGCGTGACGCAGTCTCCGCTCGTCGCCGGCTCCACCAGCGGCAGCGCGCAGGTCGGCGGCCCGTTCACGCTGGTGGACCACACCGGGGCGACCGTCACCGAGCGCGACTTCGCCGGGCGCTACCTGCTGGTCTATTTCGGCTACTCGTTCTGCCCCGACGTCTGCCCGACCGACCTCCAGGTATTGGCGCAGACCATGGACCACCTGGGGCCGGACGCCGACCTCGTGCAGCCGCTGTTCGTGACCATCGACCCCGCGCGCGACACGCCGGAGGCGCTGGCCGGCTATGTCGGGCTGTTCCATCCCCGGCTCGTAGGGCTGACCGGCACGCCCGAGCAGGTCGCCCAGGCCGCCTCGGCCTACAAGGTCTACTACGCCAAGGCCGGCGACGACCCGGACTACTACCTGATGGATCACTCCTCCTTCATCTACCTGATGGGACCCGACGGCAAGTTCCTGGACGTGTTCCCGCGCGGCGCCGCTCCCGAGCGCATCGCCGAAAAGGTCCGGGAGCGCGCGGGCAGGTGACCGCGGACACGCCGCCGGACCGCTCCGGCCGGTCGGAAAGCCTGGATTATCAGGCACTTGAAGGGAAGGTTTTGCGACTTGACAGGGTATTGCCCGAACCGTATGGTGCCGCCGCTTTCGCGCGGCTGCCGGCCGGACGGAGTGGAGAGGGCCGACCATGAGCGAGGACCGACCTCCCCCGTCGGACGATTTCGACGCCAGGTTGCGGAAGGCACGTGAGCGCGGGGCTCCGCCGGCCTCCGGTTCGAAAGGCGACGGGATGTCGCGGAGTGCTCTCGGCCTCGCGTTCCGCATCGGCGTCGAGCTGGTGGCGGCCATGATCGTCGGACTCGGCGGCGGGCTCCTGCTCGACCGCTGGTTGGGAACCGCGCCGTGGGGCCTGGTGGGAATGTTCTTCCTGGGCGCCGCGGCGGGGATAATGAACGTGTACCGGACCGTGAACGGGATCGGAATGGCGCCCGGCTACCGCCGGCAGCCGGACGAGACCGGGAGCGGGCCGCAGGATCGAACCGGCTGAGCCAGCGCTGCTGAACCAGGATACAGGCTGAACGAGGACGCCCCGTGGATCCCCTGCACCAATTCGAGATCAGACCGCTCGTTCCGATCCACATCGGCGACCTGGACGTCTCCTTCAACAACTCGGCGATGTTCATGGTCATCGCCGTGCTGCTGATCACGGCGCTGCTGGTGTTCGGGATGCGCGGACGCGACCTCGTCCCCGGCCGCCTGCAGTCGATGGCCGAGATGTTCTACGAGTTCGTCGCGAACATGGTGCGGGAGAACGCGGGCCCCGACGCGCGCCGCTACTTCCCCTTCGTGTTCTCGCTGTTCATGTTCATCCTGTTCGGCAACCTGCTGGGCATGGTGCCCGGCGCGTTCACCTTCACCAGCCACATCATCGTGACCTTCGCGCTGGCGCTGACGGTCTTCGTGTTCGTGACGCTGCTGGGCCTCGTCAAGCACGGCCTGCACTTCTTCAGCCTGTTCATGCCGCACGGCGCGCCGCTGGCGCTCGCCCCGGTGCTGATCCCGATCGAAGTGCTCTCCTACCTGTCGCGTCCGGTCAGCCTGTCGATCCGGCTTTTCGCCAACATGATGGCCGGCCACACCATGCTGAAGGTCTTCGCCGGCTTTTCCGTCCTTCTCGGTGCCGGCCTGGGCGGCACCGGCTACGCCATCGGCATCCTGCCGCTCGTCATCAACGTCGCCCTGGTGGGCTTCGAGATCCTGGTGGCGTTCCTGCAGGCCTACGTCTTCACCATCCTGACCTGCCTCTACATCCGCGACGCCCTGGAGCTGCACTGATCCCGGTGCGGCACCGGGCGGAGCCGGACCCGCTTCACCCACCACACAGTTCAAAATTCCAAACGAAAGGTATCCATCATGGACGCAGAAGCCGCTAAGTTCATCGGCGCCGGTCTGGCGGTGTTCGCCCTGTTCGGCGTTGGCCTGGGCATCGGCAACATCTTTTCGACCCTGATCGCCTCGATCGCCCGCAACCCGGCATCGCGCGCCCAGGTGTTCCCGATCGGCATTCTGGGCTTCGCGCTGACCGAAGCCGTCGCGCTGTTCGCGCTGCTGATCGCGTTCCTGATCCTGTTTGCCTAAGCCTGACGGGGCCGGTATTCGCTCTCGCTCATCGCGGCGCCGCTCCCGGGTCCACGACCTCCGGGACACGGCGCCGCAAGCTTAGGGGTTCGACAATGCCCAACCTTCTGGCCCGCGCCCGTGCGGGCAGACTGGCCGGGCGCGCAGCCTTCGCCTGGGCGCTCATCCTCGCCTCGACGGGGAGCGTCCTGGCACAGGTGGAGCACGCCGCGGTCGACGCCCACGGCGCCGCCGGCGAGCATTCCGGGGCGGGCCTTCCGCAGCTCGACCCGGCCACCTTCGCGCCCCAGCTCGTCTGGCTCGCGATCACCTTCGCGGCCCTGTACTTCCTGATGACGAAGGTCGCCCTGCCCAAGGTCGGCCAGGTGCTCGAGGAACGCCAGGAGCGCATCTCCGCGGACCTGGACAGGGCGCAGGCGCTGCGCGACGAGGCCGACACCGTCATGGCGGCCTACGAGAAGGCCCTGGCCGACGCCCGCGCCCAGGCGCAGGCGCTGATGGCCGAGACCGCGGCGGCCGTGGCCGGCATCCAGTCGGAACGCCAGAACGCGTTCGCCTCCGACATCGCGGCCAAGACCCGCGCCGCCGAGGAGCGCATCGCCGCCGCGAAGGACAGGGCGCTGGCCGGCGTCCGCTCCGTCTCGGCCGAGATCGCCCAGGCGGCGGCCGAGAAGCTCGGCGGCGTCAAGGTCGACGCCGCGGAAGCCGACGCAGCCGTCGGCGACCAGCTCGACGGGCAGGCCACGGCCCAGCTCAGGAGGACTGCCTGATGTTCCAGTCAGCGGAATTCTGGGTCGCCGTCGCCTTCGTCATCTTCGTCGTCCTCGCCTTCCGGCCCGCCCGCAAGGCGATCGTCGCGATGCTGGACGACCGGGCGGAGAGGATCCGCACCGAGCTGGACGAGGCCCAGCGCCTGCGCGAGGAGGCCCAGACCCTGCTCGCCGGCTACCAGCGCCGCCAGCGCGACGCGCTGAAGGAGGCCGAGGACATCATCAGCCACGCCCGCGACGAGGCCGAACGGCTGCGCGCGCGCGCGGTCGAGGAGCTGGACGCCTCGTTGAAGCGGCGCGAGGCCCAGGCCCTGGACAAGATCGCCCAGGCCGAGGCGGGCGCCGTCCAGGAGGTCCGTAACCTCACGGTCGACATCGCGGTGGCGGCCACCGGCCAGCTGCTCGCCCGGAAGATCGATGCCAAGGCCTCCGGCCGGCTCGTCGACCAGGCGATCGCCGACCTGCCGAAGAACCTGCACTGACCCTTTCCGCCTGACGGCGGAACGGACCGATGGCCTCCGCACCCCGGTGCGGAGGCCATCGGCGTTTCGGCCCCCGGAAACGCCCCCCGAGAAGCGCCCTCGAACCGGAATCCGCCCGGCGCTGTTGATCGCTTCGAACCGGAAGGAGGATCGACATGCCCAAGGCTGAATCGAAGAAGCAGCAGATGGCGGCGGGCGCCGCCCTGGCGGCCAAGCGCGGAGAGAAGCCCAAGTCGAGCCTGCGCGGCGCGTCCAAGGACATGGTCGAGTCGATGAGCGAGAAGGAGCTGCACGACATGGCCAGCACCAAGCGCAAGAAGCTGCCGACCCGCGAATCGAAGGACTGAAGGGAAGCCGGCGGGACGGGATCCGCCCCATCCCGCCGGCCCGCCCCGCCGGCCCGCCCCGCCGGCCCGTCGCCGCTCCGTTACTGCGCCTGCGTGCTCAGGTAGTCGCGGAACGCGCTCTTGTGGACGAAGGCGTCGGGCGCCTCCGGCTTCTCGACGTTGTTGCCGAGCGCGAAGCTGAAGTTCTGGCCGATGGTCGCGGCGAAGCCGTGACAGCCGGCGCAGCCGCCCATGTTGAGCGGCTCGGCCAGCGATCCGAGCCTGCGGTTCTGGAAGGGCAGCAGCTGGTTGTTATAGTAGGGCACCGTCGTCCCGTTGGGGCCGGCCACCACGTCCGAGGGCGCGCCGTTCACGAGGTTGCCCGAGAACATGCCCAGGGAATAGTCGGTCTCGATGGTCGAGTTGGCGGTGTAGTAGGACGCCCTGTTCGCGTCCGTGACCGACGACTTGTCGATCGGGGCGGGCTGGACGTTCACCAGCTTGTAGTAGAGCCAGGGCGACGACGTCATCCCGTTGCTGGCGAGATAGGACGAGATCGCGGCGTGCGCGGTCGCATTGATCGCGACGATGTCGTCCGAGATCGCGTGCCAGCGCCCGTCGACGCAGATGTTCCCATCCGAGGGCATGGTGCCGTAGAACGGGTTCTCGCGGAAAAACAGCCGCGATCCCGGCTGCGTGCAGTAGCCCTGGTCGCCCGCGATCACCACCTTGGGATCGACCTGCGAGGGGTCGGAAGTCAGGGCCGGCGAGGTCGGGCTGGCGGGCGCCGGGCCCAGGAGCTTGCCCGTGGGGTCCTCCGTCGGCTGTCCGTCGGCGGTGAGGATGTTGTCGGCCTGCTCGAAGGTCGACCAGACCACCCAGGGCGCCGCCTGCGTGAAGCTGATCACGTGGAGGCCGACCAGCCCCCAGACGTCCTCGCGGTAGCAGGGCTTGCCCTGGGCGTCCTCCTCGTAATAGCGGACGGTGTCGGTGTGGAACCGCCCGGACGAGGCCTCCTGCGCCGTCAGCGGCCGCCAGGACGACTTGAACTCGAAGGACGGCGCGGGGTT
The DNA here is from genome assembly GCF_035998295.1 of Arenibaculum sp. Classification (NCBI taxonomy): domain Bacteria; kingdom Pseudomonadati; phylum Pseudomonadota; class Alphaproteobacteria; order Rhodospirillales; family Azospirillaceae; genus Arenibaculum; species Arenibaculum sp. The sequence goes on from NZ_DASYHS010000182.1 coordinate 5,243, forward strand.
CGTCGGGAACTCGACGAAGGGCGACGGCGGGTCCTGGGACTGGCCCTGCGCAAGCTGGTTGACGTAGTTGGTCACGGCGGTGTCGAGCGGCGCGCCGGCCGTCCCCAGGCCGTACCAGAACTTGCTCTGCGCGATGTACGAGTAGAACGCTTCGTTCATCTTCACCGCGTAGCGGATCAGCTGGGGCTGGCTGTTGCGGCCGGTCGGGTCGACGGCGGGCAGGACGCCGGCATAGGTCTGGTTGTTGCCGATCTGGGTCGTCTCGTCCAGGGGGACCCAGGCGGGCGTCGCGACCGGCGTCTGGCCGGAGCAGGCCTCGATCTGCCCGGTGGGGGTCCCCACCTTTTCGGGCGAATAGAAATAGGCCGGCGGGTCGGCGTACCCGTAGTCCGGCGGGCCCTTCTGCCACCCGTGCGGCCCGACCATCGCGCTGCCGGTGCCGGGATACACCTCGACCTTGGCGCGGGTCGTCTGCCAGACGGTGGTGCCGCCCGCGCCGAACTTCGCGGCCGGGTCGGGCTGTTCGCGCGTCGCCGTCAGCGCGGGCCAGTTGTAGGCGATGAAGCTGTTCCAGGCGAAGACCGCCGCCTGCTGCGCCTTGATGAACCCGGTCGCCCCGTCGACGCAGGGCCCGGCCGGCACCGACGACGACACCGAGATCTGGGCCGGGCACTGCTGGGCCGCGGCAGGCGAGGCGAAGCCGGCGGCCGAGCACAATGCCCCCGCTACCGCCGCCACCGGGCTTACCCGGTGCAACCACGCATTCGTCATGAATCCACCTCCGTTCGCGCTGCAAGAGGTTCCGCAGCGTCGCCGCATCGTATGGCCGAACGGATTACTCAATACATAATAGTTGAAATCTGGATGGGTATTTCGACTACGATGATATGTTCAGTTCGGCGACTGTCCGTACTTCATCCGCCGGAACTGGTCCAGCACCCGTTCCATCTCCGGTTCGGACAGGATGGCCGGCTGGCCGAGGGTGAGCGCCAGCACGTATTGCCGCGCCAGGGTCTCGACCTCGACCGCGAGCGCCAGCGCCTGCTTCAGGCCGTCGCCGAGCACGATCAGGCCATGGTTCGACAGCAGGCAGGCCCGGCGCCCCTCCAGCGCCCGGATCGCGTTGTCCGACAGGTCCTGCGTGCCGAAGGTCGCATAGGGCGCGCAGCGGATCGAACTGCCCCCCGCCACCGCGACCATGTAATGGAAGGCCGGTATGCCGCGCCCATGGCAGGCCAGCACGGTGGCGTGGGTCGAATGCGTGTGGAGCACGACGCCGACGTCCGGCCGCGCGGCCAGGATGTCGCGGTGGAAGCGCCACTCCGAGGACGGGCGCCGGCGCCCGTCCCAGGTGCCGTCGAAGCGCAGCCGGACGATGTCCTCCGGTTCGGTCTCGTCGTAGGGCAGGCTCGACGGCGTGATCAGCAGCCCGTCGCCCGCACGCACGGACACGTTGCCCGAGCTTCCCTGGTTGATGCCCAGGCCGTTCATCCGCAGGCAGGTCGCGATGATCTCCCTGCGCAGGTCGAGGTCGTCGGTGGCGGTCATCTGGTTTCCCGTCGGATGGTCTTCAGGTCGCGATCAGGTCGAGCCGGGCGGTCGCGGGGCCGTCCTCTTCCCAGCCGCGCGCCGAGAGGCGCCCGGTCGCCGGCTCCAGCCGGGCCGACAGGCGCGTCGTCGCGTTGAGGATCGGCGGGACGAGCCAGTCGAAGCCGCTGGTGCCGGCGCCGAGCCTGGCCCGCATCTCGGCCAGCCGCTCCCGGCTCGCGGCGGCGCGCGGCGGCGCGCGGCGCGCCCGGAAAGCCGGCGGTCAGCCAATGGTTGCTGACCGCGACCGCGTCCTCCTGGACGACGGCCCGCCGCTCGGTCCGCTCGACGACCGCCGTCTCGCCCGGCCGCGTGCCGACCAGCGTGAATATCGCCGGCGCCGCGAGCGGCGTCTCGGCGAGCATGCGGCGCGCCGCCGTGAAATCCGGGCAGAGATCGAACACCCTGCGCAGCAGCAGCGCCGGCGGCAGGCCGCGCGCGCGCCAGAGCCGCCATTGCGCGCCGGCCCAGGCGCCGGCGGCGCCCGGGCCGGACCCGCGGGGTGCCTGATTGATCGCCGCGGCGAAGCGCCCCGGCGCCAGGCCCTGGACGATGCCGACGAAGCCCGGCCAGGTCAGGGCCGTCCATGGCCCCGCCCTGCCCTCGCGCCTGGCCGCGACGATGGTGGCGCCGACGCCTCGCCGGCCCCAGTCGAGCGCGCGCAGCAGCACCGGCGCCCCGTCCGGCGCCGTGGCGATGCCGCAGGTGCAGCCGAACTCGTAGTTGAGGTTCATCAGCCAGGCGCCGGGCCGCCCGGCGCCGCGCGCCACCGCCGTGATCTCGTCGCGGTAGGGAAGGTCCCGTCCCGCGGCCCACAGGCGCGCCACGCGGTCGCCGAACGCCACCACCGCCGGCGTCAGGTCGCGGCACGCCTCGGCGCGCAGCCGCTCGTAGCGCTGGGCATGCGCCGGCAGCAGACCGTCGAGCCCGAAGGGGCCGAGATCGACGAAGGGGATGACCGGCAGCTGCATCGGCTCGTGCATCGCGCGATTGTGCCGGAGCGGCCGGCCCCCGGCAATCACGCTCGGGACCGGACCCGGGGCCGCCCCGGGGTCCCGCTCCGGGGTGCTGGCCGCCCCGGCGAAGCTGCGATAGGCTTTTCCCAGCGCAAGAACGAAGGGGAGTGGTGCTTCATGCCTGTCTTGATCAAGGGCGGCACGGTCGTGACCGCGGAGCACAGCATGCGGGCCGACGTCCTGTGCCGGGACGGACTCATCGTCGCCGTCGGCGAGAACCTGGAAGCGCCGGCCGGAACCGAGGTGGTGGACGCCGGCGGCCAGTACGTGATGCCCGGCGGCATCGATCCGCATACGCATATGGAACTGCCCTTCATGGGCACGATCGCGAGCGAGGACTTCTTCACCGGCACCTCCGCCGGCATCGCGGGCGGCACGACGACGATCATCGACTTCGTGATCCCGGGGCCGCAGCAATCGCTGCTCGATGCCTACCGCACGTGGCGCGGCTGGGCGGAGAAGGCCGCCGCCGACTACAGCTTCCACGTCGCCGTCACCTGGTGGTCCGACCAGGTCAGCGACGAGATGGGCGTTCTGGCGCGCGAGCACGGCGTCAACTCGTTCAAGCACTTCATGGCCTACAAGGGCGCGATCATGGTCGACGACGGGGTGCTGCTGAACAGCTTCACCCGCGCGCTCGAGCTCGGCGCGCTGTGCACCGTGCATGCGGAGAACGGCGAGGCGGTCTTCCACCTCCAGCAGAAGATGCTGGACCTCGGCATCACCGGCCCCGAGGGACACGCGCTGTCCCGGCCGCCGGAGGTCGAGGGCGAGGCGGCCCAGCGGGCGATCAGCATCGCCTCCGTGCTGGGCGCGCCGGTCTACGTCGTCCACGTCTCGACCGAGCAGGCGACGCGGGCGATCGCGCGGGCACGGGCGGCCGGCCACCGCGTCTACGGGGAGGTCCTGGCCCAGCACCTCGTGATCGACGAGAGCGTCTACCGCAACGAGGACTGGGCGACCGCGGCCGCCTATGTCATGAGCCCGCCCTTCCGTCCCAAGCATCACCAGGATGCGCTGTGGGCCGGCCTCGTCTCGGGGCAGCTCCAGACGACCGCGACCGATCACTGCTGCTTCTGCGCGCCGCAGAAGGCGGCGGGGCGCGACAACTTCACCAAGATCCCCAACGGCACGGCCGGGATCGAGGACCGCATGTCCGTGCTGTGGCATCACGGCGTGAACAGCGGAAGGCTGACGCCGAACGAGTTCGTGCGCATCACCTCGACGAACTGCGCGCAGATCTTCAACATCTACCCGCGCAAGGGCGCCGTCGCGGTCGGGTCGGACGCCGACCTGGTGGTCTGGGACCCGGAGGGCACGCGGACGATCTCGGCCAGGACCCACCACCAGAACGTGGACTTCAACATCTACGAGGGCATGGAGGTCAAGGGCAAGGCCAGCCATACCGTCAGCCGCGGCAATCTGGTGTGGAAGGACGGCGACCTGCGCACGGTCAAGGGCGCCGGGCGCTACGTCGACAGGCCGTGCTTCGCCCCGCCGATGCGCGCCATCGAGCGCCGCAACGAAGAAAGGAAGCCGACGGGCGTGCGCCGCGCGCCGGCCGTCGACGTGACGCCCTGAAGCCCTGAAGACGCCCGCCGCCGGCGACGCAGGATATCGCCGGCGGCGGCCGACCCGGCCCCGAGGGCGGCCGGGTCATCGCCCACCGCCCTCCGCTTCGCCATCCATCCCCATGCGGCCCGGCCGTCCCCATCGCCCGGGGCCGGTGCCGCCCCCCCTGCGCGTGGCGCAACGGCAGATCCGCAAAGACCACTCAATAAAACCTCCAAAAAACTAAACTATTCTACAGAGAAAATCGATTTGAGCGCCGATCTCCACGTCTTACGATGCTAAAACTTCCAAAATACCTCGGGGAAATCTCCCGAAAGTCATCGGCTCTCCATTTCCAAAAAACACATTCTTGTCCCGTTTTACCAGGAGGTCATCCATGCCTGAAAGAAATTCTGCGGAGGTCGATACCGTCATCGTTGGATTCGGCCCGGCCGGGATAGCGTTCACCTGTGCCGTTTCCGACTGGATCGAGGAAACCGGCCAAAACCCGTTCGGGAAAGTCCTGTGCCTGGAAAAGGCGGAGGCCTGCTCCTGGCACGGCGAGTTCCTCCTCCGCAACACCGACATCAATCACCACGTCTTTCGGGACCTGGTCACCCCGCGGAACCCGCGGAGCCGGTTCTCCTTCGCGATGTACCTGAAATCGCGGCAGAGGCTGTACAAGTTCGGCCTGCTCGGAAGGCCGCCGAGCCGGCACGAATGGTCCGACTACATGGCCTGGGTCGCATCCCAGCTTTCCGAATACGTGTCCTATGCGGAACCGGTCCTGTCGCTGGCGCCGGTGGTCGAGAAGGGCGAGGTCGTCGGCATCGACGTCACGACCGAGAAGGGCGGCTACGTCGCGAAGAGCGTCGTCCTGTCCTCGGGCAGCTGGCCCAAGATACCCGACCTCTTCACGCCGCACCTGGGCCGGAAGGTCTTCCACACCTCCGTGTACCTGTCGCATGTCCAGGCGTTCGGGAACGAGTTGCCGAAGCGCTGGCTGGTCCTCGGATCGGGGCAGAGCGCCGGAGAATCCGCGCTGGACCTCCTCGGGCGCGGCGGGGACGTCGTCGTGGAATCGGTGCACCGCTCCGCCGGCTTCAGGATCGGACAGCTCGGCCAATTCCCCAACCTGGCCTTCCTGCCCGAACAGGTCGACTACTTCCACGGCCTCGACCATGACGGCCGCACCCGGCTGTTCGCCGAGATCCGGGCCACGAACTACTCGGGGGTCGACATCGACGACAGCCGGGCGCTGTACTCGCAGATCTACGAGGACAGCATCGAGGGCAAGGAGCGCCTTCGCATGTCGCCCTTCTCGGTCGTGGAGTCCGTGTCGGCCGCCGGCGAGGCGTACGACGTCGTCCTGCGCGACCTGTTCACGGGCCGGCGCAAGGCCGTCGTCGTCGACGCCATCGTGCTCGGCACCGGCTACGAACAGCCCCGGGTGCCGCCGTTGCTGGCGGACTTCCTGCCGTGGCTGGAACTGGACGAGGACGGCAGCGTGACCGTCGACCGCGACTACCGGATCGTCCTGAAAGGCTCCCCGCGCGTGGCGATCTTCGCGAACGGGCAGTCCGAGCGGGCACATGGCATCAGCGACGCGCAGTCCTTCTCGCTCGTCGCCGTGCGTGCCGAGCGGATACTGGCGTCGCTGCTCGAAGGCCGGTCGGCCGACGCGCTGACGGCCGATGCACGGGCGGCCGACGCGCCGGCGACCGGCGAAAGGCTCCTGGAGGCGTCCCGCTAACGGGGGCCGGGCCGCCCGCCGGTGGATGCCCACCGGCGGGCGGCCATCGGTCGGCGTCCGTCGCGCGCTCACGGCGTCCTGGACGCCTCGTCCAGGATCCAGTCGCGAAACGCGGCGACCTTCGCGCGCTGCATCGCCTCCCGCCGCGCGATGAAATGATAGGCGAAGGGCGCCGGGCAAGGCTGGTCGAGGGCGACGACGAGCCGACCCGCCGCGATCTCCTCCTCGGCATAGGCGTCGTGCACCAGCGCGATCCCCTGGCCGGCCACGGACGCGCGGATCAGCAGGAAATCGTCCGCGAAGCTCGGCCCCCGCTGCGCACGCTCGTCCTTCAGCCCGTGCGCGCCCAGCCACAGCGTCCAGTCCGTACGGTCGCAGTCCTGGAGCAGCGGATAGGCCAGGCAGTCCGCCGGTTCGTGGAGCGGCGGCCCCTGCGCCAGCAATGCGGGGGCGCATACCGGGACGAGGCGCGGCGCCAGGAACTGCACCGTCTCCAGTCCCGAATAGTCCCCCGGCCCCTGCCGGAGCGCCACGTCCACCTGGGTTTCGCGCCGGAGATCGATCATCCCGGACGCCGTCTCGACGCGCACCTCGATCCTGGGATGACGTTCCGCGAAGCGCCCCAGGCGCGGAACGAGCCAGGTCGCCGCGAACGACGCGTCTGTCGTGATCGTCAGCGTTCCCTGCCCCCGGGAGACGTGCTGGGGCTCGAACGCCGCGAGGGTGTCCTCTATCACCTGGAACGCCTCGGCCAGTGGCTCATAGAGGCGCGTTCCCGCCGGCGTCAGGCGGACCTGCCGATGGCACCGCTCGAACAGCGCCGCGCCTAGCTGCTGCTCCAGGTGCTTGAGCTGCTGGCTCACCGCGCCCGGAGTGACGTAGAGGACTTCGGCGGCCTTCTTGACGCTTCCGCGGCGGCCAACCTCCACGAAGGCACGAAGCCCGATCAAGGTCAAAGAGATCGCCATGGAACCGTCGTGAAGATTCCGTTCGCTCCTGGAGCCCGCGCATGGCGGCAACCGGCCTGATGCACCACCGTCACCTTCCGTGTCGTAAGATTTCAAAAACAAAACAGCGATTCAGTTAGCGAAATTTGCTCACATCCGGACGCAATCTGTTTTTAAGGTTAAAGGAATATTACAACATTTGACTGCACGGAGTGAATATATTTTCTAATATATTGATGCCGGCGCTTTGACGGGTCCTTGAAACGTCTTGCCTCCGTTGCCGGCGAAAGACCCCGCTTCCGAAACCTGCAGGGGCGTGAGTTTTCTCGTGCAGGAAACGCGCGGACGTGATTGCCTCACGCCGTGCGCGGCGAGGGAGACGGCAGAATGAAGCAGATCGAGTTCTGGTTCGATTTCGCTTCTCCGTACGCGTATTTCGCGGCCCCCGGGATCGAGGATCTAGCGGCCAGGCACGGCCGCGGCGTCGCCTGGCGCCCTTTCCTGCTGGGGGCGGTTTTCGAAGTGACGGGCATGCAGACCTTCGACCGCAGCCCGCTGCGCGGCGAGTACGCCCGGCACGACTGGGCGCGGCTCGCCCGGCGCCTCGACATGCCTTTCGTCCTGCCCCCCGACCGCCCGGCCCTGACCGTTGCACCGGGCCGGGCCTTCCTCTGGCTGGAACGCGAACGCCCGGACGTGGCCGTCGCGTTCGCCAGGGCGGTCTTCGATGCCTATTTCGCGACCGGGCTGGACATCGGCAGCATCGCCGTGACGCTCGACGTGGCGGAATCCTGCGGGGTCGAGCGCATGGCCCTGGAGGCGGCCCTGCGCTCACAGGAGTTGAAGGACCTTTTCCGCAGCCGGACCGGCGAGGCCGTTGCGCGCGGCGTGTTCGGCTCGCCCTTCTTCTTCGTCGACGGCGAACCGTTCTGGGGTTCCGACCGCCTGCCCATGATCGACGAATGGCTGGCCCGCGGCGGCTGGTGATCCCTCCATGCCGCCCGCCG